>CAZPSO010000072.1:0-11086 GCA_964588895.1 uncultured Tessaracoccus sp. | reverse complement strand
GAGGTGATCATGGCCTCGCAGACCTCCACCACCCGCGCGCCCTGTTCCAGGGTGACGATGTCGGCTGGTTTGCCCAACACGGCGTCGCGGAAGTTCTCGTGTTCGGTGCGCAACGGTTCTTCCTTGGCGAACGCGAACCTCGTCACGTTGCCCTCGGTGACCCCCCGGAACTGGGCAATCTCGTCCCACGTGGTCTTGACCAAACCGTTCTCGAAGTACGTCAGGTCCGCGGTCAGGGTGTCGGCCACGAACATGCCCTTCTCACCGGTCACGATCGTGACGCGTTCCTTGGTGGGCGTCAACCAATTCACCACATGGTTGCTCATCAACCCACCCGAAAGCTGGCACGACGCGGACACCATGTCCTCGTACTCGCGCCCGGCCTTGGCCACGGTGCGGGCAGCCACCAATTCATAGTCACGCTGGGTCACCCACGCCGTCAGGTCAATGTCATGGGACGCCAGATCCTTGACCACCCCCACATCAGCGATCCGTGCCGGGAACGGGCCCTGCCGGCGGGTCTGCACCTGGTACAAATCCCCCAACTCACCTTCGGCCAACCGCTTCCGCAGCTCCTGCAACGCCGAGTTGTAACGCTCGATGTGACCCACGGCCCCCACCAAACCACGCGAGGCAAACGCCTCCGCCAACTTCCGGGCAGCACCCAACTCCTTGGCCAACGGCTTCTCTATCAGAGCATGCACACCAGCCTCCACCAGCTGCATCCCCACCTGCTCATGGGTGGCCGTGGGCGTGGCTATCACCACGTAATCCAACCCCACCTCCAACAACTCCGCCACCGAAGAAAACACATCCAAACCCCCAGCCACACCATGCGGATCACCGGTGGCATCAGCCACGCCCACCAGGTCCACACCCTCAATGGCCCGAAGGTTACGGGCATGATGACGACCCATCGACCCCAAACCCACCAAACCAGCACGCAAGTTCGCCACCATCACGCACCCGCCTTCGCCAACGCATTGACAGCAGTCACGATCCGCTCCAACCCAGCCTCATCCACCGACGGATGCACCGGCAACGACAAACACTCCACAGCAGCCTTCTCCGTGGCCGGCAACTCCACATCCACCTGGAACGGCTTGAGCCGATGGTTCGGCACCGGATAAAACATCCCCGACCCAATCTGGTACTCATCCTTCAACGCAGCAGCCAAACCATCCCGGTCCTGCGCCACCCTGATCGTGTACTGGTGATACACGTGCACCGCCCCCTCCAACACCGGCGGCGGTGTCACACCCTCCAAATTCTCCGAGAGGAACGCCGCATTCGACTGCCGCTTCGCAGTCCAGGCATCCACCTTCGTCAACTGCACCCGCCCAATCGCCGCATGAACATCAGTCATCCGGTTGTTCAACCCCACCACCTCGTTGTGGTACTGCTGCAACATCCCCTGGTTGCGATACAACCGCAAGTTCCGCTCAATCTCCGGGCTCCCGGCAGAGACCATCCCACCCTCACCCGACGTCATGTTCTTCGTCGGATACAACGAGAACATCCCGAACTCACCAAACGCACCCACCGGCGTCCCATCCAACGACGCCCCATGCGCCTGAGCCGCGTCCTCGAACAACATCAAACCGTGCTTGTCCGCGATCTCCCGCAACTGGCGCATCCTGGCCGGATGCCCATACAAATGCACCGGCATGATCGCCTTCGTCCGCCCCGTGATCGACGCCTCCACCGAAGCCGGGTCCAACCCAAAATCATCATCCCCGATATCCGCGAACACCGGCGTGGCACCCGTCAGCGCCACCGAGTTCGCCGTCGCAGCAAACGTGAACGACGGCACAATCACCTCATCACCGGGCCCCACCCCGCACGCCAACAGCCCCAAATGCAGACCCGAGGTCCCCGAGTTCACCGCCACGCACACGCGGCCCAAACCGAAATGCGCCGCGAACTCCTCCTCGAACGCCGCCACCTCCGGACCCTGGGCAATCATTCCCGAACGCAACACACGATCAACAGCCTCCCGCTCCTCATCACCGATGAGGGGCTTGGCCGGCGGGATGAAATCATTCACTTGTCTGCCTCCGTCAGGCGATCATTGTCTTCCACGTACTGGGCTCCGGTCTTGGGGCAGCGCCAGTGGCCCGGCTGGTCGCCGGTCTCGAGCGGGACGCCTGCGCGCCCCACCCAGCGCACTCGCTTAGCCGGGACGCCGGCCACCAGTGCGAAATCAGGAACATCCTTGGTGACGACGGCACCGGCGGCCACCATGGCCCAGCGTCCGATGGTCACCGGGGCGATGCAGACGGCGCGGGCCCCGATGGAGGACCCCTCGCGGCAGGTCACCCCGACGGGTTCCCAGTCGTCGCCGCGCTTGAGGTTGCCGTCGGGGTCTATCGCGCGTGGGAAATAGTCGTTGGTGAACACGGCTGCGGGACCTACGAACACTCCGTCCTCGAGCACTGCCGGTTCGTAGACCAAGGCGTAGTTCTGGAGCTTGCAGTTGTTGCCCATCACCACCCCAGTGCCCACGTAGGCGCCGCGGCCGACGATGCAGTTCTCGCCGAGTACGGCGTTCTCGCGCACCTGGGCCAGGTGCCAGACCGATGATCCCTCACCGATCCGGGCCTCGGGCGAGACGTCCGCGGTGTCCTGAATTCGCACCATGCGTGCTTCCCCTTTCCCTTGCTCGGATGAGCATACTAAACACCGTCGGCCATACCGATCAGCCCCTCCCGTCCTTGGCGATCCGCGCGGCCCGTCGCCCACGGCCGGCTGCGCCAACCGCCGTCGGTGATTGGCGTGGAAGGAATAGTGCCCTCGAAACGTAGAAACGGCGCAAGTTGGTGCTTGGCGATCCGGGCGCGGCAGGCCACTTGATCCCAAGCCCGGAGTGGAGGTTTCAAGTGGCGAGGGCGACGATCCGGGCGGCCGCGAGGTCGTAGGCGCTGGGACGAGAGCGGGCCTCCTCCGCCTGAACGCGGGCGCTTTCCACCAGACGATGCCGCTCGGCCGGGTCCTCGGCGAAGGTTCGCAGGGCTGCGACGGTCTGGTCCACGCCATCCACGATGATTCCGGCGCCGTTGGCATCCAGGAGGTCCTTCACCCGCGGCAACGGCGAGGCGATGGTGGGCATGCCACAGGCCAGGTATTCGTAGATCTTGGACGGCATCGCATCCACGAAGGCGGGCGTCTGCGCCAGCAGGCACAGGCCCACGTCGGCATTGATGGCGATCTGCCACGACCGCTTGGGCTCGAGTCGGCCGTGCCAGACGATGTTGCGGGCATCCGGCCTGGCGAGACGCTCGTCGAACCAGGCCCGGTCGCCGCCTGCGATCGGACCCACCAGGTCCAGGTGCCAGGGCTGGGCGTCGTCGACGGTGGCGGCCACTGCCTCCACCATCTCCCGCAGGCCGCGGGAACTGCGGTTGTCACCGACGTAGACCGCGCGCCAGGGACCGGGCTTGCGGGCGGCCGGAAGTGGCGGGAGCTTCGTGAAGTCCGGCTCGTTGCGCATCACGTGCCGGCGCGGGGCGGCGCGCGGGGGAACGTGGTCGTCGGCGACGATCACCAGATCCGCCTTCCTGGTGAGGCGATTGATGATCCGCACCATCGCCTGCAGGAGGCGACGAAGCCCTCCGGGTACCCAGGGCCTGTCGTTGAGCACCTGGACGTAGTCCTCCTGGACGTCGGCCACCCACGGCCGGCGGCGAATCCTGGAGGAGACCAGGGCCGCTGGTGCCATGTCAGGGTCGGCGGTCAGCAGCAGGTCGCCCGCCACCTGCCACGGCCACACCAGGGAGCGAACGAGCCGCCGCACCTTGCCGGATGCCTCGTAGGCCTCCAGGTCACAGTCGGCGGGCGCTTCGTCGACGTCCCCGATGGCCCGGATCGTGACCTGCGCCCCCGCGCGCTGCAGGGCCGCGACGGTGCGGTGCAGCCGCGCATCCGAGAACTCGCGGACCGCAGAGCAGAAGGCCACGTGCATGGCTCAGAAGTCCTCCATGATGATCTTGTCATCACCCACTTTGAGGAACTCGAGGTAGGCGTCACAGACTTCCTTGGGGTCGCCCCGGCGGACGAGCTTGCCCTTGTGCAGCCAGATCACCTCGTCGGAGAGGTCCTGGATGGTGGCGAGCGCGTGGGAGACGAGCATCATGGTGCCTGCCTTGTCCATCAGCGCACTCATCTTCTGGGAGGCCTTCTCCTTGAAGCTGGCGTCACCGGCCGAAAGGGCCTCGTCGATGATGAGGATGTCGGGGTCCATGTGCACGGACACGGAGAAGGCCAGTCGGGAGAACATACCCGAGGAATAGGTACGCATGGGCATGTCGATGAAGTCACCCAGGTCGGCGAAATTGGCGATGTCGTCGAAGCGCTCGTGCACCTGCTGACGCGTCAGGCCGGCGGCGAGGCCGCCGAGCATCACGTTCTCGCGTCCCGTGAGGGCGCTGTTGAAACCGACTCCCAGGGCCAGCAGGGTGGAGACCTTGCCGCGCACCGAGATCTGCCCGGTGGTCGGCGGGAGGATCCCGGCAATGGCCCGCATCAGGGTGGACTTGCCGGCACCGTTGGCGCCGATCACGCCGGTGCACTTGCCCCGCGGCACGTCGAAGGTGACCCCGCGCACGGCATTGACCTCCCGATAGCGGGTCTTCTCACCCTTCATGCCCTTGACCAGTAGCGTCTTCAGGCTGTTCTTGCGTTCCAGGTTGACGCGATAGGTGATGTGCAGGTCGTCGACGAGGATGGCGGCGTTGTCTGGGTCCAGGAACTGGTTGATCGACTCCTGGGCCGTGGGGTCAGGCGTTCCGGGGGTGCGCTCGAGCGCCTTGCCGGACTTGTCAGAGGCGGACAGCGAACTCACGCTCCCTCGAGATGAAGTAGAGGATTCCGATCACCAACACCGCCACCGACCATGCCGCGGCGATGATGACGCCCATGCCGTCGGCGGCCTCACCCTGGAGGATGTCCCCCCAGCCGCCCAGCAGCGAGAACACCGGGTTCACGTTGACCCAAGGGCCGATGCTGGAGCCGATCCCGGTCTCCAAGAAATGCTCCCGTGTGTAGAGCACCGGGGAGAGGTAGAGCCAGATGCGGATGAAGTACGGGAGGAACTGGGACGTGTCGCGGAAGTAGACGTTCCAGGTGGCCACGATGGCACCCATGCCGATGCCCATCAGCGCGCCCAGAAAAATGATCAACGGAAGCCACAGCATGTGCCAGGTCCAGGGCAGTCCGGCAGCGATGTGGATGGCGAAGTAGACCACCAGGGTGGGGATGAAACGGCGGAGCGCCAAGTGGGCCTGCGACAAGATCAGCAGCATCTTGGGGAAGCTCATGTTGAGGATCAGTCCACCGGCTCCGGTGACCGAGGTGGCTGACGCCGAGATCGTTCCTGTCACATAGAAGTACATGAACAGCCCGGCGCAGATCCGTGCGAAGATCTGCAGCCCGTCCTGGAAGCCGCCCTCCATGCGCGAGCCCCCGGAGATCACCATCACCAGCATGAAGTAGACGGCGGCCAGCAGGAGGGGGTTGAGCACCAGCCATGCCTGGCCCAGGAACGTGTTGGTGTTGCTGGCGCGCAGGTTGGTGTTGCTCATTTCCATCGCGAACTCGCGACGGTTCCACAGTTCGCGGAAGTACTCCACGAGATTGGGAAGGCCAGCCTTGTGGGGGTTGTAGACGCGCATCCCCGTGCTGGAGTTTTCGGATTTGACGCTCACTTCTCCACCTTGTCCTGCCCCCGGTCGGTGACTGGGGGTTGCATGGGAGCCAGTCTGGCATACACCTCTACGAGTCGAGTGGCGTCCACCTCCCACGTCAGTTCAGCTTGCGCCCCGCCCACCGCCAAACGCAAATCTGCGTACCGCTCGATGGCCTGCGCGATGGCACTGCCGAGGCTGCTCGCGTCACCGGGGCGGTAGAGGGTTCCAATGCCGAATTCGCGCACCAGACCGCCCAGTTCCCCCAGGTCGCTGGCCACGACGGGCACTCCCAGCGACACGGCTTGGAAGACCTTGTTCGGCATGGCCAGATCATGGTTTTCCCAGCCGTCGGCCAGCGTCACCAGCGACAGTCCCGCCGAGGCGATGCGCCGCGCGGCCTCGTCCATGGGAACCGAACCGGACACCTCTGCCCGCCCGGGGTCGAAGCCCGCCAGCCACGTGGCGTCCTGGGGGCCGAACAGTTGCACCGGAAGCTCGATCCGCCGACTGGCCTCGGCCACGGTCTCCAGATCCCGATGGGCGCATAGTCGACCGGCGTAGACCACGGCCTCCGGGGTGGCGGGGATCTGCGGTGGTTCGGACGGAGCCGGGAAGGAATTGCGCACGACGGTGACGTCGCCCCAGCCGTAGATCTGGCGGAACCGGGCGGCAATGCCGTCGGAGACCGTGATCACGGCCGCGGCCTGGGCGCCGAGCTCCCCCTCGGTCCTGCGTTCCTTGCGATCCAGCATGGGCGTGGGACGGTACTCCCGGTCCATGCCCGTCCAGAACTCATGGCTGTCGTACACCAGCGGGACGCCGCGCTCACTGGCGAGATGGACGCCGGCGGCGAGCGTGTTGAAGTCGTGCGCGTGCACGATGTCGAAGTTGTGCTTGCGTGCCTCCACGACGGCCTCGTCACGCCAGCGCTGAAAGGCGCTCTCCCGATGGGTGGGGAGCATCATCCAGCGAGCCAGACGCATGGGGGCCGAAAGCTTCCGCGTCCCCAGCGACGGGGCGTCCTCGGGCCGCAGCACTGACGATCCGCCGACGCTGGAGAAGGTGACACCCTCGGGCGGGATGTAGCCGACGGGAACCTGCTTCCCGATGACATGGACGCTGTAGCCCACCTCGGCGAGGGCCTGGGCCTCCTTGCGGATCCGGGAATCGGTGGCCAGCGAACTCTGCACCAGCATCAGCACGGACGGACTCACGGAAGGACTCCCATGAACCCGGCGAGCACCTCGGCTGCCCGGCGACCATCGTGGTACTCGGCGACGAAGCCAGGGCCCGCGGCCGCCCGGGCACGGGCGGCCCCGGGGTCTGCAATCACCTCGCCCAGCACGCGGGCGAGCGTCGAGACACTGGCCTGGATGATCGGAATGTCCCATTCCAGCCGGGTGCGCACGCGCTCGGACACGTGGCCGATGACCACCTTGCCGGAGCTCATGCCCTCGATGGCCGCGATGCCCCAGTCCCCGATGCCCAGCTCGTCGAGCACGATGTCGGCTCCCAGGAGTTGGCGTTCGTAGCGCTCAGGGTCCTGGGCCACGACGAGGCGGATCTTTCGTTGCGCATGCAGCGCCTCCGCGGCTCGCGCCGTCAGGCTGTCGATGGCTCCTGCATAGAAGACCACGGGCGGCACCTGCGGGATCAACACGTCCCGGGTGGGGACGAACGTCTGCGTATCCACCACCAGAGGCAACCACTGGGCTTCGGGCAGATGGTCCAGGAGCTCGAGGGAGGAGACGTAGACCGGACCGTCGAACGCTGCGACGTGCGGCACCAGGGCATCCGTGAGTTCCTGCAGGCGGGCGGTGTGCGGCAGCGTCGCGTCGTAGGGTGAGTCGGGCTCCAGTTCACGGTGCTGGCGTGGGCTGCGGATGTCCTCCCCGTGAAAGACGAGCCCCTGACGGATGTCCCGTTCCCCCAGCCATGGGCCCTCCTCATGGAAGCTGCCGAACATCTCCCCCAGCAGGGGCCGTCCGGACTCGTGGAGGACGTGGGTGACCCGGTCCTCCAGTTTGCGCATCGCCTGCTTCTGCCATCCGCGGTCGCCGGTCTGTGCGGCGGTGTAGGCCTCGTTGGCCATGAAGTTGCGCCGGCAGCGACGCCCGGAGACATCACCCGGTTCAAGACCGGGACGTTCGTTCAGGAAGACAGCCTCTGCAAGCAGTGCCGGATGCTGGGACATCAACGCGAGGGACCAGTTGAGGGGCTGCCCGTCGATGTTGGCATCGCCGATCCGCAACCAGGGACGCGGCTCGAACAGCTCGGAGTCCGCCAGGTTGACCCGCATCCCCAGCTGGTCGCGGCGGAGGTCTCGGAGTTGTTGCCCGAATGGCTCCGGCTTGAGACCGGCCAGCTTGGCGGGTGCGGTGGCGCTCTGGCACACCTCCTGCACCACGTGGTGACAGGCCTCGAACGAATGCTCGCGGATCATCTCATCCGTGATGCGTCCACGGTAGGCCTCGATGTTGCCCAGCACCGTGCGGACGGCCCGGGCGCACGAGGACGGGTTGGAGTGCTCGAAGACCTCGCCGATCCCGAGCGTCGTGACCCGCTCGCTCAGCCACTGCATGTTGGAGGTGATCACCGGCAGCCGCGCCTGGACCGCCTCGAAATACTTGTTGGGGGCAGCGAAGACGTGATTGCCCACCGGTAGGAACGGGAAGATGGCCGCCGTCGCGGACGAGAGGTAGTCCGCCACCTCGTGCCCGGGCGCGAACGGCACGAAGTGCACCCGGTCCCTCACCTCGAGCCGTTCAGCCTGCTTCTCCAACTCGAGGGTGTAGGAGCTGGGCCGTCGTGCGCCCAAGGCCAGGTGAACCCCCGGCAGCTGGGTCAGCGCCTCCACCACGTCGTGGACTCCACGGTGGTAGCTCAGCCCGCCGGCGTAGGCCAGTAGCGGTACGTCGGCGGGAATGTCGAGGAAGTCCCGGATGGTCATGGGCTTGCCGAGCTCGGGCAGGTTCAGCACAGGGGCATTGGGCACCAGCGGTGGTATCTGCCGCAAGTCGTACTGCTGGTGGAGGAACTCTGCAATCGGCTGGCACACGGTGAAGAGGCCGTCCATGTCCGCCATGAACTCCTGCTCCAGCAGCGGGAACCCCTCGGTGACGTTGGGGTCGTGGCTGGCCAGCCCGTACGCGTACTCGCGCACGTCGTAGACCAGACCGACGTGGTGCCCCAGGTCCCGCAACCGGTCCCGTGCCGCCACCAGCAGTGGCATCAGGTGGACGTCGGTGACCAGGACGTCCGGGCGCAACTCCACCACCGGGGCGAGCATCGAGTGCACCATCTGCGGGATGAAGGGGAGCATCGCGCGCCAGTCCGGCTGCTGATCCGAATCCTCGTCGGAGGCCCGAAAAGCCCCCGTGACGCCGTCGGTGACCCGGTGCCGCAGGCGGTTGCCAACCCGGTCGATGCGGCTGATGGCATCGACCACCCGCTGCGGAGGTCGCGATCCGGTGGAGACGTGGTAGGCCTTGCGCACCGCCCGGTAAGTCAGTGAGAGCCTGGACGCCGGGGTCCCCGGACCGCCGGGCAGCGGGGGGCACAGCACGTAATCAATGCCGGCGATGGTGCCGCGCGGGGGCATCCCTGTGCCGTGGCCGACCAGCGTGACACGGTAACCGGCGGCGGCCAGCGCAAAGCAGTTGCGCTGCGCACGCGCGTCGATCTGCATGGCATGTGGCAGCACGACGACGGCATGGGGTTGCAGCATGGCCCGCCCTTCTCTGAGGTTTTGCTGAATGGTCATACTACGCCCGGGCGGGGCCCGGCCGAGCACGGAGACCGCTTCGATAGTATCGATGGTTGACCGGCCCGACGAGGAGTGCCAATGCCGTCGTTCAGCGTGCGACACCTGGTGATCGCCAACGCCTACCCCTCTCCCGAGACCCTGTACCGCAACAACTTCATCCACGCCCGGGTCAAGGCCTACCAGGCAACGGGCCTGAACGTGGAGGTCTTCACGGTGGGACCGCAGGCGCGTCCCCGGGACTACGTCTTCGAGGGGGTGCAGGTGCGCTCCGGCAACGAGGCCGAGCTCCGCCGCCACCTCAGGGACAACCGGTTCGCCAAGATCCTGGTCCACTTCGCGCACCCCTACATGATCGAGCCCGTGCGCCTCGAGCAACCCGGGACGCCGGTGATCGTCTGGGTCCATGGCTACGAGTCCCAGGCGTGGCATCGCCGCTGGTACACGATGGTCGACGACCCGCAGGCGATCCGCGACGCGCTGGGGGCCCGTGACGAGAAGGCGCGGCAGCTGGAGTTCATGCGGTGGCTGTTCACCACCGACGAGCTGGACGTCACCATCGTGCACGTGTCCCACTGGTTCCGCGAACACCAATCGGTGGCCGACGTGGGCGCCCGGCCCCGCAAGGGCGTCGTGATCCCCAACGTGGTGAACACCGAGCGCTATGCCTATCGGGACAAGACCGCGGCAGACCGGCTACGGATCCTCTCCATCCGGCCCTACTCGTCCCACAAGTACGGCAACGACCTGATGGCCGACGCCATCGAACTGCTCTCGGGGCGTCCCTTCTTCGACGAACTGCGCTTCGAGCTCTACGGGGACGGGTACATGAGGGAGCGGACCAACGCCCGCATCCGGGACTTCCCCAACGTCACGGAACACCCGAGGTTCCTCTCGGCCGACGAGATGGTGGCCCTGCACGCCGACAACGGCATCTGGTTCGGCGCCACCCGCTGGGACTCACAGGGCGTGTCCACCGGGGAGGCCATGTCCTCGGGACTGGTGCCCATCTCCACAAGGATCGCGGCCGTGCCCGAATACGTGGAGCACGGGGTCAGCGGGCTGCTGGCCGACCCGGAGTCCGCGCAGTCCCTGGCGGACCTGGTGGAGGAGATGTACCACGACCCGGCGTCCTACCTCCGCCTGTCCCGGGCGGCCGCCGAGCGGGTCCGTGACCAATGCGGAGCCCACGCCACCACGGACAAGGAACTGGAGCTGATCACGTCATGACCCACCAGTGCAGCCACCACGGCCCGGAGGTGGAGTGCTATTGGCGGGCACGCTACCGCGAGCTGGAGGACGAGATGGGCCACGCCTTCGCCGGTTTCGCGGAGTCGTTGAGCCATCAGGACGACAACAGCGTCAACCGTTCCCTCCAACGGCAGGTCCAGGAGCTGCAGGGCAAGGTGGACGGCCTGCGCAACTCGCGGGCCGGCAAGCTCGCCCTGGCCTACATGCGGGCCACCACCGCTATCCGCCGTCGTCTGGGCCGCTGACCCAGCCCCAGGCAGGTGCAGGCGACACCGGACAGGGATGCCGAGTAGGGTGTGGCCCATGTCCAAAGTCCTCACCTCCCTCCCTATTGGCGAGCGCGTCGGCATCGCCTTCTCCGGTGGCCTCGACACTTCGGTGGCCGTGG
>CAZPSO010000071.1:0-11297 GCA_964588895.1 uncultured Tessaracoccus sp. | reverse complement strand
ATGGAGCGTTGGTTGCCCATGGAATCTCCTTCGCGTTGCTCACGCACAGCCTAGCCGTAGAATGGCCGCCATGACTGCGCGCCTGACTCACGGAAACCTTGCACCAGCCTTCTCCCTTCCTGATTCGGAAGGCCACCAGGTTTCCCTGTCCGACTACAAGGACTCCACGGTGGTCCTGTACTTCTACCCCGCCGCCATGACCCCGGGATGCACCACCCAGGCGGTGGACTTCTCCGCGGCACTGGAGAGGTTCGAGGCTGCCGGTTACACCATCCTGGGCGTCTCGCCGGACAGCGTGGAGCGCCTCGCGAACTTCCGCGAGAAGTCGGACGTCGGTTTCACCCTGCTCTCGGATTCCGAGAAGCAGGTCATGGATTCCTACGGCGCCTACGGCACACGCAAGCTCTACGGCAAGGAGGTGGAGGGCGTCCTGCGCTCCACCTTCGTGATCGACGTCGACGCCGAGGGGAACGGCCAGGTGCGCGTCGCGCAGTACAACGTGAAGGCGACGGGCCACGTGGCGCGCCTGCAGCGCGAACTGGGTATCTGAGCCGGGTGGCCACCCCCTCCTATCGCACCATCGACGCCCGTGTTGGGAAAGGCGTCGACGTCGAGGTGGAGATCAAACGCTCACGGTTCCTGACCAGGTTGCGGCGCGTGGCCACGGAGGACGACGCCCGCGAGGTGATCGCGGAGCGGCGCAAAGCTCACTTCGACGCCAGTCACAACTGCACTGCGTTCGTGCTGGGCGCCGACAGCGGCGTCGCCCGCTCCTCTGACGACGGCGAACCCGCCGGCACCGCCGGGGTCCCCATGCTGAACGTCCTGCACAGCAACGGGCTCAGCGACGTGGTGGCTGTGGTCACCCGCTACTTCGGCGGCATCAAGCTGGGTGGCGGCGGACTGGTACGGGCATACTCCGACGCCGTGGCGCAGGCCGTCGAGGAAGCCGGTACGCGAACCGTGGCCAGAGTCCTGGTGGCAGAGGTGGACGTCGATCTCGCCCACGCGGGGCAACTGGAGGAGTCGCTGCGCGGCCTGAGGCTGCCTTCCGGCCACGACGTGCAGGTCACGGACACCACTTGGGGGTCCTCGGCCACCATCCGGATGGCCATCCCGGCGGATGGTCTCGACGAGCTGAACGCAGCCCTGGCCGCCCTCACCCAGGGGGCGGTGGCGGCGCGGGGCTCGCATCACCTGTGGATTGACGTTCGCGACTGAGCCGGGCATTCGTGACGTGGTCGCGGGCGGCCTCCTCGGCTTCCGCAAACCGCTGCTGGATCCAGCCGGGTGTGACCCCACCCACGCGAGCAGGGAGCTTGACCGGTCTGTACTCGGGCACGAGGTCCTTTGGCGAATCGAGCAGGGCCGACTTGCCGGCTGCCAGACCTGGGAAGGGGTCTCGTCCCCGCCAGTACCGCAGCATCGACATGGTGCAGGCCAGCGCCGGCACGGTGAGCAGCGCGCCCGTCAGGCCCATCAGGTAGGTACCGGTGGTGACGCCGAGCAAGATGGCCAGCGGGTGCACGTTGACGGCACGCCCCATCAGCAGCGGAGACAGCAGCTGGCTCTCCAACTGCTGCACAGCCAGGACCCAGACCGCCAGGAAGATCGCGGCGCCTGGACCTTCGAACACCAGGGCGACGATGACCACGATGGCGCCAGAGAGCCAGGCACCCAGCATGGGGATGAAGCACAAAAGGAAAGTCAGCACCGTCAGGGGAATGATGAATGGCAACCCCAGGATCACCATGCCAATGGCGATGCCGACGGCATCTGCGGCCGAGACGATCAGCTGCGTGCGCGCCCAGGTGCCCAGGGTGACCCAGCCGCGGCGGATGCCCTCGCGCAGGTTGGTGCGATGCTTGTCGGCCACCATCATCAGCCCGAACGACAACATCCGGTCTCCCTCGGCAAGGAAGAAGAACAGCATGACCACCGCGATCAGGATGCCGATCAGGATGTTGGCCGCGCTGCTGGTGGCTGACAGAACTCCCGATCCGAGCGTGCCCGTGTTGGACTGGACCCAGCTCTGCACGTCCTCGATGACCTCGGACAGACCCTCGCGGCCGATGGCCAGCGGCCCCTCCATGAGCCACTCCTCCAGCCGGGCCAGGCCATCGACGATGACATCGCGGATGTTGGTGAACCCCTCCATGATCTGCGAACCGGTCATGTAGACGATGCCGCTGAGGATGGCCAGGGTGCCGAGGGTGGTGATCAGGGACGCGACGTGCCTCTGCAGCTTGAGCATGTGGTTGAAGAACAACTGGACCGGCATCAAAAGGGCCGTCAACAGCACCCCCACCACCACCGGCAGCAGCACCGAAGAGACCATGCTGCCCAGCCGGATGACCACCACTCCGCCGTAGTAGACGGCGATGATCAGGAGTGCTGAGGCCCCCAGTACGATCAGCGGCCACGGGAGGGGCAGAGGGAAGGGGTCCCTTCGACGCGCCCTTCGACGGGGGTTGTCCTGCATGCCGTCCCCTTTCCCCGGACTGATCGGTGCGAACTTGTCACAGCCTACCGATGGGCCGGCGGCGAGGTGGCGATGGCGCTGTGGTTCAGGTGGCCTCTCGCGCGAAGGTGGGACGGGGCCGGCTCCCCCCGGAGCCGGCCCTCGTTTTGGATGGCGTCCCCTTTACGAGGAGGCCGTCCGGTCCGCGATGGGATCGTAGGAGGAGTCGGAGAAGGTGTAGGCCATCTCGGAGTGTTCCGAGAGGTCCACGCCACGCTCCTCGTCCTCCGGCGCCACCCGGAAGCCGATGGTCTTGTGGATGGCCACGGCGATCAGGGCGGTGATCACACCGGTGTAGAGGAGGGTGACCACCGTGGCCACGGCCTGGGTCAGCAGCAAGCCCAAACCGCCGCCATAGAACAGACCCAGGGGTTCACCGTCGGCCCCGATGGCGAGGAAACCGATGGCGACGGTGCCCACGAGCCCGGAGACCAGGTGCACACCCACCACGTCGAGCGAGTCGTCATAGTTGAGCTTGTACTTCAGCCCCACGGCCAGGGCAGAACACACGCCCGCCAGCAGTCCGATGATGATGGCACCCAACGGAGAGACGCTGGCACAGGCCGGTGTGATGGCCACCAGACCGGACACGATCCCGGAGGCAGCGCCAATCGAGGTGGCGTGCCCGTCGCGGAACCGCTCGGTGACCAACCACGCCAGCATCGCGGCAGCCGGGGCAGCCAGTGTGTTGACCCAGATCAGGCCACCCTGCTCCACCGATGACGCGGCGCCACCGTTGAAGCCAAACCAGCCGAACCACAGCATGGTGGTGCCGATCATGACCAGGGGGATGTTGTGAGCCCGGTGGAAGCCCTTGGCAAAGCCGGAGCGGGAGCCGATCACCATCACGAGGATGAGCGCGGCGAGGCCGGCGTTGATGTGGACCACCAAACCGCCAGCGAAATCGATGGCCTCCCCCACGACCCCGCCAATGGCACCGTCAGCACCCAGCAGGCCGCCACCCCACACCATGAAGGCCAGCGGGCAGTACACCAGGGTCACCCACAGTGGCACGAAGACCACCCAGGCGCGGAACCGGGTGCGGTCGGCGACGGCGCCCGAGATCAGGGCCACCGTGATGATCGCGAAGGTGGCACCGAACCCCGCGCCGATCAGCTCGCCTGTGCCAAGGTGCTGCGTCAGCCCCAACTCCTGAAGAGGGTTGCCCACCACCCCACCCAGCAGAGCCGGGCCGGTGGTCATCCCGTAGCCCCACAGCACCCACACCACCCCGGCGATCCCCACGGAGATGAAGCTCATCATGATCATGTTGATGGCTGACTTGGCCCGGGCCATGCCGCCGTAGAAGAACGCGAGTCCGGGGGTCATCATGAGCACCATCGCGGCTGCCACCATCACCCAGACACTGCTGGCGTCCAGTTCCATTTCCTTCTCCTCACACGTTGATTACGTCTGAGAAGGATTCAATCCAGAAGATGTTTCAGGCGATGAAGCCGTGCGTTACGGGCGCGAAACATCGTGTTCCGGCGGTGTTACACCTGCTGGAAGAGAATCTACGCGAAGCCTTGTGCTGTGATTCGAACGGGTGTATCATTGTTGTATGGAGGAGAGCTACACGGATCGCGTCGAACGGGCGGGCCAGTTGGCCGGCCAACTGGCCCAGGTGCAGGCAGACCTGGTGGGCTTCACCAGGGAGATCCTTCAATCCCAGGAGTGGGTGGGCGTGGGGATCCGCTCACCCGAACACTGGCTCCAGATCTACACCGGCCTCTCTCGCGCACAGGCGCAGCAACTGGTCCGCATCGCCGAACGCTCCGACGACCTGCCCCGCGTGCAGCAGATGATGGCGCAGGGGCGTCTCACCGCGGACCAGGCCGGCGTCATCGCCCGGCACGCACCTGGCTGGGCTGAGGACCGAGTCATCAACGTGGCAGAACTGTCCACCGTCAGCCAGTTGCAGCGTGTCCTGTCCGAGTACTCATTCGAACGTGTCCCCGGTGGTTACGAGGAGCCCCGCCCCCCTGCGCATGAGGAACGGGCTGAGTTGTCTATTCAGACCCTGGGTGGCCGGTTCCGTCTGAAGTTCGAGACGGACGCTGCCCAGGGAGCGCTGGTGGAACAGGCCATCCGGGAGGCCAAGGACGCCCTGTTCACCGATGGCAACGCGAAGGCCACCATGGCCGACGGGCTCGTCGAGGTGGCCTCCCGATCCCTGACCGCCATCAAGTCGGTCTCCCGACGCGACCACTACAAGGTCCTGATCCACCTCGACACCTCGGGTCAGGGCTGGCTCAACAAGAAGGGCGCGCTCCCGGAGGAACTCGTGCGGGCCTACACCTGCGACGCCACGGTGCGCCCCGTGTGGGAGACCGGCGGCGTGCCTGTCTCCGTCGGCCGCAACCAGCGAATCGTTCCCCACCGCACCCGCAAACTCGTCGAGGACCGGGACAAGGGCTGCCGCTACCCCGGCTGTCCCGTCACCAGGTTCCTGGAGAACCACCATCTCATTCTGTGGAGCGAGGGCGGCAGGACGGATTTCGATTCGCTCGTCTCCCTGTGCCCGTATCACCACGACCAGTGCCACAAGGGCGCCTTCACCATCGAGGGCTCCCCCTCCGCCCCGGACGGGTTGGTGTTCTCGGCCGCATGGGGACACCGAATCGGCAGACACATCCCGGTCAAGCCCATCGAGTACCCCAACAGGCCGCCACCAGACAGACCCGTCGGGGTCCGCGGGGAGCCCATCGATGCGTTCTCCCTCCACTTCGGTTTCCCACCAGAGCCGGAGACCTCACCCGATGCCCCGGCATCAGGATCCGGCTGAGGCGCAGCGTCCCCTGCCCGCTCTGCGGGGGGTCGCATGAGTGGGTGGCTACAATCACCAGCGACCAGGCTGGTTCGTCCGACCGAGCCCTGGATGCGAGTGAAAGGTATCGGGCTGATGCTTCCCAACTACGATCTCCACGACGGCAAGCCGCTGAGCGCACCCGCCGGCTCCCACGGGAGGATCGCAATCGTCGACTTGACGAGGGGGGCAGTCGACTTCGACGAGCCGGACCCCGTGTGGATGCGCCGCCACCTCGGCGGAGGCGCGCTCGCAGCACGCTACCTGCTCGACCGGGTGGCGGTTTCGGTGGACGCCCTGGACCCGGAGAATGTTCTCGTGTTCGCGGGTTCAGTGGTCTCCGGACTGGATGTACCAGCCGTCAGCAAGCACACCGTCCTCGCCAAGAGCCCGCTCACCGGTGGTGCAGGTGAATCGCAGTCGGTGGGCACCTTCGCCCCGGCGTTGAAGCGGTCGGGACTGGATGCCGTGGTCATCACGGGGCGTGCAGCCCATCCGGTCTACCTGGAGATCTTCGACGGTCAGGTCCAGATTCGGGAGTGCCCGGACCTGTGGGGTGTGGACGTCGCTGATGTCCATGACGCCCTCCTGGAACGTTCGGGTCAAGATGCCCACACGGCGATCATCGGCGTGGCTGGCGAGAAGCTGGTGCGCTATGCCTCCATCGTCAACGACGTCCGCTTCATGAACTGCCGCACCGGCATGGGGGCAGTGATGGGCTCGAAGCTCCTCAAGGCACTCGTGGTGCGCCCCACCCTGCCGGAACCGGACTACGCCTACCCGTCACTTGTGCGAGACGTCGTCGAAGACTGGAACCTCAACAGCCAGATCACCGTCCACAACCGTGCGCAGCGCGAGTTTGGTGTCTCCAGCTGGCTGTCCGCCACCGATGGCGGGGAGGACTGGCCATACGTGACTGGCAACTACGACCAAGCGGTGTTCGATCGGCTCTCCGGGTTGTCCGCCTCCATCCTCGAGCGCGAGTTCGCCGAACCCACCCCCGACGGCTATGGCTGGATCGACTACGCCCGGATCTACCACGTGCCGGATGGCCCCTTCCGAACCGATCCCCGCTACGGCGGCTGCGAGGGCAACTCCATCGCGGCGCTTGGCCCCACTCTCCGGATCGGCGATCCGGCCCCGGTCCTGAAGCTGAGCGAGCTCACCTACCGGTTTGGCCTCGATCCCGAGTCGCTGGGTGCGACACTCGCATGGGTGATGTCTGGTCACGCCCTCGGATACCTCCCGCAGGACTTCGCGGCGAATCTGGCCTTCGACGATCCCGACGGCGCGATCGAGGCGGTGCACAAGATCGCGCACCGTGAGGACTACGGAGACCTGCTGGCAGAAGGCGTCGCCCGGGCCTCCCGGGAGTTCGGGCAGGAGGCGCAGTATCGTGCGGTCACGTGCAAGGGCAAGGAGCTTCCGGTCCATGAGCCGCGGAACAAACCGGCTCTCGCGCTCGCCTACGGCGTCGGACCGATCGGCCCTGACTACTGCGTCATCGAGCACGACTGGGACTATTCGCCCGAGGGGTACGCGTACATCCTGAAGAAGAGCCACACCTTCGGGGTGCTCACCGGAACCCCGGAGGACGAGCACTCGATGGACAAGGTGGCCCAGGTGGTCCACTTGCAGCGATGGTGGAGTGGCGCCCTCGAGACGCTGATGTTCGATCTCTTCTCGGTGGCGCCGGCACGCTATTTGCCGCCGTCCCACATCGAGGTGCTGCTGCGTGGGGTGACCGGATGGGATCTGAGCATCCACGAGATCATGCGCGTGGGAGAACGACGCATCGTCCTGCTCCAGGAGTTCAACCGTCGGCACGGCCTGACGCGCGAGGACGACTACCTACCCGAGCGCATGTACCGCGAGCCGATTCCGGACGGCAAGTATGCAGGAGCCGTCGTTGACCAGGACTGGTACGACACCGCCCTCGGCCTGTACTACGAGATGTCCGGCTTCGACGCCGACGGCTGGCCCCTGCGATCCAAGCTCATCGAACTGGGGCTCGACCCGGTCTGGGAGTCGCGAGACGCGACACGGGGTACCCGATCCAGCCAGTGACGTCGTAGGCTCCTGCGAAATCCTGTGGAACCAGTCCTCGTCATCCAGACCGCACTCTGGGTGGACGAACTTGTCCCACCCCCCGTGCTGTACGCGGGCGGAAGCGAAAGCGGCACTCTTGCCAACCGCCCAGAGCACCATCGTCGAAGGAGCAAAGCACGACGTGGCCAGCACCCACCCCCACGAGCTGGCCACCGTCGTAGCCCGGTTCCTCGGGGCGCAGGAAAACAACCGCCAAGCTTGTCGCCCGCCTAACGCACGAGTCCGCGGGAGCGACCCGAAACAAGGCAATCTTGCGCAGTCAAACAACCATTGGGTCAGTACCGAAGAAGGGACTCGAACCCTCACACCCTGTCGGGCACCAGAACCTAAATCTGGCGCGTCTACCAATTCCGCCACTTCGGTTGGACCGAGCCAGTCTACGAGGTCTCCGTCGCTTCTGACGAACCGGTCAGGGGCAGCAGGTACTCGGCGGGGCGCAGTGCCGGGTCGTCGGCGCGGAAGGTGCGGATGGGCCCCGGGCCGGTGAGGCGTGTCTCGAAGCGGACGGTGACGCGTCCCAGTCCAGAACCCCACACCCAGCCGCGCCCGAGATCGTCGTGCTCCACGTCGGCCCCGGGGTACCAGCCCTTGCCGCGCACCCCGCTGGTGGGCAGCTCGACGACGGTGTCCTGCTGCTCGTCGGTGCCCACGTCGACAGGACCGAACAGCTGCTCCTGCGCGGCCATGGTGAAGTTGCTGGTGCCGATTCCCAACAGCCGCACGCCCTCGGCGATGTCCACGTCGGCCAGGAGCTCCTCCCCCACCTGCGCCAGTACCTCATAGCGGTCCGTGGCGCCCGCCAGCGAGCGGGCCTTGGTGACCGTGCTGAAGTCGGCGAAGCGCACCTTGATGGCGATGGTCTTGGCGAACACCCCGGCGTCCCTGAGCCGATCCGAGACCTTCCGGGCGTCGCGACGCAGGATGGCCACCAGTTGGCTGCGGTCGGTCAGGTCGGTGGCAAATGTGTCCTCCGTGGAGATCGACTTGGCCTCCCGCTCCGCCTCCACCTCACGGCTGTCCCGTGCGAAGGCCAACTCGTGGAGCGAGTCCCCGTGGGCACGGCCAAGTTCGCGCACCAGTTCCGCCCGGTTCGCCTGGCGCAGGTCGGTGACGGTGTGGATGCCGATGCCGTTGAGCCGCACCTCGGTGGCGGGACCCACACCCGGGATGGCGCGCACCGGCAGATCCGCAATGAACCCCAGTTCGGCGCCCGGTTCGATGATCCGCGCCCCATCCGGCTTGGCGGCCTCGGAAGCGAGCTTGGCGATGAACTTGCTGCTGCCGACGCCCACCGAGCCAGTCAACCCATCGGTACGGCGCGACAGTTCCGCCCGAAGCTCGGCCACGTGGTCGGCCAATCGGTCCTGGCTCCAGTCGCTGGCGGTCAGGTCAACGAAGGCCTCGTCCAGACTGAGGGGTTCCACCAGTGGGGAGATCTCCCGCAGGAGACCCATCACGATGGCCGACGATTGGCGATAGGCGTGGAACCTGCCACCCAGGAAAGCGGCGTGGGGCGCCCTGCGCCTGGCTTCGGTGCCGGCCATGGCGGAACGCACCCCGAAGACCCGGGCCTCGTAGCTGGCGGTGGCCACCACCCCACGGGGTCCAGCGCCGCCAACCACCACCGCCTTGCCCCGCAGGCTCGGTTTGTCCCGTTGCTCCACGGCTGCGTAGAACGCATCCAGGTCCAGGTGGAGGATGCTGGCATGCGCACGCACGCGCTATCCCGGGACCATGCGGAGAATGCCGGGCACGCGGTCTGCGGTGATGCGGCCGGTGCGCGCGAAATGCGCGAACAACTCACGCATCGGCGCTCCCTGCTCCGCCGCCTGGTTCGCGGTCAGGCCCTCCAGCATCAGCCCCGCCTCCCACGCCCGGTTGGGGAAGACCAGCGCCAGGTCCGTCACGTGGGCACCCTGGAAGCGTGGCCCACCGCCCCAGTCCGTCACGTAGCGCCACCCCTGACCGCCCGCGGCGCGGTGCCCCGCGATGAAGCGGTCGACGCCGTCGCCGTAGATCCATCGTGACGTCTGGGCCACCAGCGCCTCGTACAGCGGCCGGGTGACGCGGGAGGCCCCCAGCCACGCCACCTGGGGAGCCATCTCCGCGAACAGTGCGGTTTCGCGGTGCCCGTTGCCCATCAGGACGGCCACCTCCGACGCCACCGCCGCGTAGGCGTCGTCCAGTTCTTCTTCGGCGGGCAGCGGGTATCGACCGTACTCGACGCCGAACGGCATCCCCGCCAGCAGGCCGTGGCGCTGCACGCCCTTCAGGATCCTCGCGCGGGCGGTGATCATGTCCTCGTCGGCCACCACGTCGGGCAAGGCCTCCACCACCGCCCTGCCCATGCCCTCGACCATCCTGGTCCTCCCGCGCATCAGGCCGAGCGGCGGGCTCATCGAGATGATCCGGCGGAACAGGCCGCGTGCACCCTCGGCCACCATCAGGGAGGCGACGGCGTCACCGCCGGCCGACTGGCCCCACAGTGTGAGGTTGTCCGGGTCGCCACCGAAGCCGGCGATGTTGCGGTGCAGCCACCGCAACGCCTCTAACTGGTCCAGTAGGCCCAGGTTGGCGGGGCGTGACTCACCGCCCCAGTAGCCGAGCGGTCCCAGGCGGTAGGTCACGTTCACCACCACCAGGCGATGTTCGGTGACCATGTGCCACGGGTCGTAGACCGCCTCGTCCCCCGCCCCGGTCTCGTAGGAGCCACCGTGGATCCACACCACCACCGGCAGCCCCTCGTCGGGGCGGACGTCGGCAGGCGCGGCGATCGAGAGGTATTGGCAATGTTCGTCGACCCTCAGACCTCGGGGTTCTCCCCCGGGCAGCATCATGTCGCTGGTGCGCTGGGGGCAGCGTGGCGACCAGTGCGTGGCGTCGATGGTGCCGCCCTCGGGTTCGGGCCCCGGTTCGCGGTGACGTTGGGCACGTGCGTAACGGATGCCGGTGGCGCGCAGCAGCGGCCCGTCCTCGTAGCCGGTCACCAAACCGGCTGGGCACTTCACCGTTCGCTGCGCCACCTCGGTCACTGATGTCCGGGCGTGGGTCGGTACTGCACGAAGTCATACCCCTGGTGGGGCTCTCGGGAGATCTCCGTCCACTCGCTCCGCTTCACCGGCGGGAACGTGGTCTCGCCCTCGGGAGAGGCATGCACGTGCGTGATGTCCAGTTCGGTGAGATAGGGCCAGGCGGCGGCGTAGATCTCACCGCCTCCTCCCACGTAGCAGATCCGTTCGGGCGTGGTGGCCGCCATGGAAAGGGCCTCCTCCACGCTGTGCGCCACCTCGACGCCCTCCTGGGCCCAGTCGGGATCGCGGGTGACGACGACGATGCGCCGCCCAGGCAGGACACGGCCGATCCCCTGGTGGGTCTTGCGGCCGAAGATCAGCGTGTGGCCGGAGGTGACCTGCCGGAAGCGCCGGAAGTCGGCCGGGATGTGCCAGGGCATCTCGTCACCGGTGCCGATCACACCATTGTCGGCCACCGCCGCGATGGCCACGATCCGCTTGTGGTTCTCCGCCGTCATACTGCGATCGGTGCCTTGATGCCGGGCAGTGGTTGGTACTCCAACACCTCGATGTCGGCGAGTTCGAACCGGTCGATCTCACGCACGTCCGGGTTGAGGCGCAGCGTGGGCAGGGTCCTGGGGGTTCGGGACAATTGTTTGTGCGCCTGGTCCATGTGGTTGGAGTAGAGGTGGGCGTCGCCGAAGGTGTGGACGAACTCGCCGACGTCCAGGTCGCACACCTGCGCCACCAGATGGGTCAGCAGCGCATAGCTGGCGATGTTGAACGGCACGCCCAGGAACACGTCGGCGGAGCGCTGGTACAGCTGGCAGCTGAGCCGTCCCCTCTCCGG
>CAZPSO010000070.1:9718-11332 GCA_964588895.1 uncultured Tessaracoccus sp. | reverse complement strand
ACTACTACCGTCGCCCCTACAAGGTCTACGACTGGATGAAGGCGGTCTACACCCGCGTGCTGATCTCCCTGGAGCGCAACGTGGAACCCTACGTCCTGGGACGCGAGAAGGTCTACCGGCCGACGGAGAGCTTCACCGCGAAGCTGTGGGTCACCAACGACTTCGAGGCGACGTTCCCGGGCGCGAAGATGTCCTGGTCGATCTCCCACGCCGAGAGCGGTGAGGTGGTGGCCCAGCGGGAGTTCACGGGAACGCTGCAGTCCGACTCCGTCGAGCGGGTTGACGACGTGGTGTGGCCCATCCCCGCAGATGCGCTCGGCGAGCACCGTGTGGACATGGTGGTCACCGATGCCGAAGGAGCCGAGTTGTCCAGGAACTTCATGGACTTCGTGGTGCGGTGATGGCCAGTGACAAAACCGTGGTGATCACGGGCTCCGCCAGCGGTATCGGACAAGCAGCGGCCGCCGAGTTCCTGGGGGACGGCAGCACGGTCTACGGACTGGACCGGGCTGCCGACCAGCCGGATCCCACGCCGCAAGGCGCCGCCGGACGCTGGGTCCCGCGAGAACTCGACGTGGCCAACCTCGAGCAAGTGGAGGCCGTCTTCGACGAGATCATCGACGAAGCCGGGCGAATCGATGTCCTCGTGACCAGCGCCGGAGTGGGCTACCCGGAACCGTTCCTCGAGATCAGCCCCGAGTCCTGGGACAAGGTCTTCGCCATCAACGTCACCGGCACCATGGCCTGCATCAAGGCTGCGCTGCCGGCGTTGTTGGAGCAGGGCCGGGGCAACATCGTGGTGATCTCCTCCGTGGCGGGCAGGACCAAGAGCGTCGCGAACGGCGCCCACTACACGGTCTCCAAGTACGGGCTCATCGGGCTCACGCGGCACCTGGCTGCGGAGCTGGCGGGCAGCGGCGTGAGGATCAACTGCGTGGCACCCGGGCCCACGAACTCCCCCATCCTGACGGCGAACGCCAGCGAGAAGGACCTGGCACAGATCGTGGACAAGACACCGCTGGGCCGCATCGCAGAACCGGAGGACGTGGCCGCCGTCATCGCCTTCGTGGCTGACGACCGTGCCCGACACATCCACGGAGCGGTGATCGACGTCAACGGGGGCCTCTACTGATGACCGGTCACAGGGGAGTCCTCGTGACCGGTGCTGCGGGCGGTATCGGTCAAGGCGCGGTCACCGCCTTCCTCGCGGAGGGTGCCACGGTCACCGGGGCCGACCTGTCCCGGCCAGGAGACCGCCCCGGTGCGGCATTCCTGCCGCTGGAGTTCGATCCCTTGTCACAGGAGTCCCAGCAGGAGATGGTGGCGGCGGCGCTGGAGCACTCCGGCACGCTGCAGACGGTGGTGACCCACGCGTTCGTGGGTTCCACCACACCCCTGCAGGACATGACGGCCGAGGAGTGGAATCGCGTCGTGGGCATCAACCTTCGCGGCGCGATGCTCACGGTGCAGGCCGCGCTGCCCCACCTGCACGACGGGGCAGCCATCGTGATCACCTCCTCCATCGCCGGACGCCGCTACAGCAGCGTCATGGGTCCCCACTACACCGTGGCGCGCTACGGGCTCATCGGTCTCGGACGGCATCTGGCCGCCGAG
>CAZPSO010000070.1:6172-9618 GCA_964588895.1 uncultured Tessaracoccus sp. | reverse complement strand
GTCAGGCCCCGGTGAACCGGGGCGGGCGTCGCTGAAGAAACGCACTGACTCCCTCACGGAAGTCCGCGCTGCCGTAGACCTGCTCGTAGACGTCGTCCACCGGGATCTCGAAAACGCTGGAGTCGAGGCGTCTCTCGAACTCCTTGAACGACGCCAGGGTCGCAGGGGCGGCCTGGCGGATGCGCTCCAGGACATCCTGGAGCGCCTCCGTCATGCCCTCCGGGTCCGTGATGCGGGTGACGAAACCGGCGTCGAATGCTTCCTGGGCCGTGAGGAGCCGCCCAGTCAGGAGCATCTCCATGGCCAGCCGCCGTCCGAATGTGGCGCTCAGCCGTGCGAGGGAAGACACCGAGAGCGTGTTGCCCAGGGTGAAGGCGATGGGGGATCCGAACTTGGCGTCGCTGGTGGCGAGAACCACGTCGCTGATCGCTGCCAGTACCAGCCCGCCACCCACGCAGGACCCCTCCACCACCGCGATGATGGGGATGCGGAGATCCAGGAAGGCCCGCTGCACCCGGCGCATATGCGCCTCGTAGGAGACGCCGTCGGCCCCGTCGCCCACTGCGGTCAGCTCACCGATGTCGGTGCCACCGGCGAAGTGCCCGCCGGCCCCCCGCAGGACGAGGGCGCGCACCGACGCGTCGGCTGCCACCCTCGCGCACTGCTGCTCGAGGGAGGCGTACATCTCCATGCTGATGGCATTGCGCCGGGTGGGGTTGTTGAACTCCAGGACCAGAACGTCGTCCTGTCGAACGACGTCGATCGTGCCGCTCACGCGTCGTCCCCCAGCAGTTCGTCGCGGTGCTCACCCAGGAGGGGTGGATGGCGATGGGCGCGGGCAGGCGTGCCGCTCAGCTTGACCGGGAATCCCAGTGTCTTGACCTCTCCCTCGACGGGGTGGGGAATGGATTGCACCATCTCCCGGGCGCGGGTGTGGGGATCCTCGAGGACCGCGTCGTAGGTCTGCACCGGCCCGGCGGGCACTCCGTATTCCAGGAGCCGGTCCACCCACTCCTGCGTGGTACCGGTCTGCAGGATGGCACCGATGACGCCAGCCAGTTCTTCCCGGTTCTGCATCCGGTCGGCGTTGGTGGCGAAACGTGGATCGTCAGTCAGGTCCTCTCGGCCCAGTGCGCGACACAGCGCTGCCCACAGGCGCTGGTTGTTGGCCCCGATCGTCATCCACCCGTCGGCGGTGGGGAAGGCCTGGTAGGGAGCTGACATCCGGTGTGCGGATCCGGTGGCGCGTGGCACCTGGCCGCTGGACCAGTACTCGGTGGCCTCCCAAACGGACAGGCCGAGCGCCGAGTCGTACAGGGATGCCTCCACTTTTTGGCCCTCACCCGTGCGCATCTTGTGGATGTATGCCGAGAGGATCCCGTACACGCAGAACAGCCCGGAGCCCAAGTCGGCCACTGGGACGCCGGCCTTGACGGGTGGGCCATCCACGGTGCCGGTGATGCCCATCACGCCGGCCATTCCCTGCGCGATCAGGTCGTAGCCGGCGCGCTGCGAGTATGGCCCGTAGTGCCCGAAGCCCGTGATGCTCGCGTAGATGATGGAGGGTCTCACCTCGCGCAGTGCCTCGTAGTGGATCCCCAGCCGTTCCATGACGCCCGGCCGGTAGTTCTCCACCACCACGTCGGCCTCGCTGACCAGCGTGAGGAATTCCTCTTTCCCGCGCTCGCTCCGCAGATCCAGGACGACGCTGCGCTTGTTGCGGTTGAGGGCGAAGAAGGCGGGACCATCGCGCCCTTCTTCCGTGCGACCCCATGAGTGCCGCGTCTGGTCGCCTCCTCCGGGGGGCTCCACCTTGATCACATCCGCGCCGAGATCAGCCAAGAGCATCGTGCAGAAAGGGCCAGCCATGACCTGGGTGAGGTCGATGACGCGCATCCCCTCCAGAGCGCCGGTGGTCACAGTACAGATCCCTTCGATCGGTGGGGCGTGGAAGCAGCCAATGATGTCATGTCTCCCCTGATGGCCGCGGTCATGATCTCGTGCGCGGATTCGACGGTGAGGGGCCTGGGATTGTTTTCGCTGAGTCGTACCGCACGGGTTCCCTGCGTGGCAATGTCTCGAGCCTGGTCCTCGGTGATGCCGATGTCCTGCAGCCGGGAGGGAATACCCACGCCCCCCAGGAACCGGGAGACCAGTTCGGGAGCGGCCTGGGCCACTTCATCGTCTGCTCCCTCGGCACCGAAGGTGCGGGCTATGGCGGCCATCTCCGGGATCCGGGCGGGCAGGTTGTAAGCCATGACGTAGGGCAGCAGGATCCCGACGCCCACTCCGTGGGAAGTTCCCGTCCGGGCTCCCACGGGGTATTGGAGGGCATGGGCGGCAGCCGTGCCTGCCGTCCCGAATGCCATGCCGGCCAGCATCGCCCCGTACATCACCTTGGCACGGGCTTCCGGATTGCTCTTGTCCTGGAAGGCGGCCGGAAGGCCTTCGACGATTGCTGCCAAGGCTTCCAGGGCCAGGGCGTCGGTGAGGTTGCTGCGCCCGACGAAGACCCGTTCCCGGGCGAGCATCGGGCTTCCCGGGCGCCGGCGGGCCGTGTAGGCCTCGATGCAGTGTGACAGGGCATCGGTTCCCGACGCGGCCGTCACGGCTGGGGGACAGGAGTAGGTGAGCTCGGGATCGCACACGGCGGCGTGCGGGATCAGATAGGGGCTGGACAGTCCCACCTTCGTGCCGAGTTCGGCGTCGGTGACCACCGCAACCGGGGTCACCTCCGAGCCTGTACCCGCCGTCGTGGGAGCGGCTATCACGGGCAGTACCGGACCGGGAACCGCGAACTCTCCGTAGTAGTCGGAGGGCTGGCCGCCATGGCGGGCGACGGTGGCCACCACCTTTGCCAGATCCATACAACTGCCTCCACCGATGGCCACCACCAGGTCGGCGCCGAAACGCACGGCTGCCTCGGCAGCCCGCGTCGCCAGGTCGGAGGGCAGCTCGGGGGTCACCTCGTCCCACACCTGTGCGCTCAGTCCGGCGGCCGAAAGGCTGTCGGCCACCTCCTGGAGGCTGCTGGAACCAGCCAGATGGGGGTCGACGATGAGGAACGGTTTCGTTCCCGCCCGCGCAGCAAGCCACCCGATGGAGCGGCGCATGCCCTCACCGAAGAGGATCTCGCCTGGCGACCTCAAGAAGGCAAAAAGGGGGTGGGAAGCAGTCGCTGACGGGTCGATCCCGTCAGCGGCCAGCGTCGGCATTTCAAGACTCATGCGGATATCCTATCCGATAGGATTTAGACCGGACTTTACGTCCGCAGGAGCAAAGCGTCAACATGCAACCATCACGGGTCAGGGTTCAAGGCGAATGTATGAAGACCCCGGACAAGGTCCGGCCCAGGGATACGATAGGATCACGGCGTCCAGACTCCTGAGGAAGGCGACGGTGGCGATGAATGCACAGGAACGGGCGCAGTCCACGGCGGCGTCTGC
>CAZPSO010000070.1:0-6072 GCA_964588895.1 uncultured Tessaracoccus sp. | reverse complement strand
GAGATCCGGCTCCTCCTGGAACCGGCGGCCGCCCGCCGGGCCGCCGAGAACGCTTCGGTGGAGGAGTTGGGAGGCCTCAAGGACCTGGCCAAAGCCATGGAGCCGGAGATGATCGAGAGCAGTGGGGAGCGCGGTTATGCCCGGTTTTCCCAACTCGACGCCGACTTCCACGATGCGATCGCCGCCGGCAGCCGGAACGGCTTCATCCGCGAAGCGCTCGCACGACTGCACACGCACGTGCACCTGTTTCGGCTCTCCGACCACGCGGCCATCACGGCCAAGGCGCTGGGTGAGCACGCTGACATCGTGGCCGCCATCGGACGGCGGGACCCCGACGGTGCCGCCTACGCGATGCGTCATCACGTGGAGGCCTCGGCCACGCGGTTCCGTTCGGCTTTCGATTGAGTCATGCCCGGTAGGGCAGGCCCACGTACTTCTCCTCCAGGAACTCCAGTATTCCCTCGGAGCTTCCCTCCCGGCCCAGCCCGCTTTGCTTCATCCCGCCGAACGGGGCTGCGGGATCGCTCAGCACGCCCTGGTTGACCGCCACCATTCCCGCGTCAAGGCGCAGTCCGACGCGGAACGCCTCCTCCTCGGGCCCAAAGACGTATGAGATGAGGCCATACTCGGTGTCGTTGGCCATTGCCACGGCGTCGTCAACAGAGTCGTAGGCCACCAGGGTGCAGACGGGTCCGAAGATCTCGGTCCTGGTGATTTCGCTGCCGTGAGCGACGTCGGCCAGGATGGTGGGCGGGTAGAAGGCGCCGGGGGAGATGGCAGAGCCGCCGAGTGTCAGCCGCCCCCCGTCGGCGACGGCACGCTCGACGAGGTCCGCCACCTTGTCTCGTTCGTGTACGGAGACCAGGGCGCCCAGATCGTTCGTCGGATCGGCACCCGGGCCCACGCTGAACTCCTGCAGCCTGGACGACAGGCGGCGCTCGAACTCCTCGTACAGGCTGTGGTGCACGTAGAACCGGTTGGCAGCGGTGCAGGCCGATCCCCCGTTTCGCATCTTGGCCACCACGGCGCCGTCCACTGCCGTAGCCAGGTCCGCCCCGGGCAGGACCACGAAGGGCGCGTTCCCGCCCAGCTCCATGGAACAGCTGACGATGGAATCGGCGGCCTCGCGCAACAGGACCCGCCCCACCTCCGTGGAACCGGTGAACGAGAGCTTCATCACCGAGGGGTGGTTCACCATCTCCGCAACCAGGGGCCCCGTCGGAACAGGGGTCACCAGGTTGACAACGCCATCGGGAACGCCGGCCCGCGAGAGTGCGTCCACGACGAACGCCGCGGTCAGCGGTGTCTCCCGGGCGGGCTTGAGGATGGTGGTACACCCTGCCGCCAGGGCAGGGGCGAGCTTGCGCGTCGCCATCGCGGCGGGGAAGTTCCAAGGTGTGATCAGGAGAGAGACCCCGATGGGCTGCCGTGTCACGACGATGCGTTTGTCCCCCGAGGGTGACAAGCGGAATTCGCCAGGAATCCGAACGGCTTCCTCCGCGAACCAGCGGAAGAATTCGATCGCGTAGTTTGCCTCGCCGAGGGCGTCGGCGTGCGCCTTGCCGTTCTCCAACGTGATGATCTGGGCCAGGGTCTCGCGCTCCTGACGCAGGATCTCAAAGGCGTTGCGCAGGACCTCGCTGCGTTCCCGCGCGGGGGTGGCCGCCCAGGGGTCCAGGGCCCGTTCCGCAGCGTCGATGGCTGCCAGACAGTCCTCCCGTGTCGCCACAGCGAACGCGGTGAGCTCGCTTCCGTTGGCGGGGTTCAGAACCGGAAACGTCTCTTCCGAGGAGCCAGCACGCCACGCTCCGTCGATGAACAGGCGGTTGAAGAACTTCACGGGGGGCCTTCTCTCGGGCGGGGATCGGTACATGTAATCATATCGGATCGGATTGTCCGACTTCTACCGCTGTCCCCGACCCCCCGGGGGTCCGAGTGTAGACCGGGGTCAGGCGGCCGTGGAAGAGCCCAATATGTCCAGCGAGATCCTCAGGGCCGCCACGCCGTCCCCGACGCCGGGGTGGTCCACCTCTTCTCCCCGGGCCAACGACACGAACGCGCGGGCTTGCCCGCAGTAGCCGGGATCATCGGCTTCCTGGTCGGTGAAGGTGCGAGCCAGGACGTCCTGCTGGTCGCGGCTGCCCACCCGCAACCTCTCGGAGCGCCACATTCCCTGCCCCTCGATCACAGCCGCCGACCCGGTGCCCAGCACGCCCACGGCGTTGTCGGAGACCAGACTCGACCAGCCGGACTGGATCACCCCGAGGGCGCCACTTTCGAATCGCAAGGTGGCCACCATCATGTCGTCGTAGGCCGAGTTCTCGCCCCGTGAACTGATCACCTCGCCGCGGGCCTGGACCACGTTGCCGCCCAGCCACCTCAGCAAGTCGATGTCGTGGGAGACCGATTCGATGGTGAAGCCGGTCAGTTGGCCCTCGCTGACGCGCCAGTTGCCCTCGGGAATGTCCAGGAACCCGTGCCTGCGCCGGAAGAGCTGCAACGGGCGTCCCAAGCCATGGTGCTGCGCGGCGTTCTTGAGTGCCGCGTAGGGGGGATGCCAGCGCCGCATGAACCCCATCATGAACGGAACTCCCGTCTGGCTCACCACGTCCTGGATCGCCAGGGCGTCCTCCCAGGAGCCGGCGATGGGCTTCTCGCACAGGATTCCCTTGCCGGCCCGAGCGAGTTCAGCAACGATCCTCACCCTGGCCCTGGGTGGTGTGGTGACCACGGCGGCGTCGATGTGCTCCAGCATCTCGGTGACCCCATCGAAATACGCCACCCCCTTCTCCACCAGCCAAGCGGCCTTGCTGCGCTCGAGGTCCACCACCCCGGAGATCTCCACCCCGGGAAGCAGTTCGAGCTCGGAGACGTGGGTGCGCGAAACTCCTCCGCTACCGACGATCCCAATCCTCAGCTTCTTCATCCAAACCCTTCCGGTCCTGCGGCAGCGCTACTCGCAGGCGCAGATCACTTCCACCTCCCCCGCGGACGCGGAGGAGGAATCAATTCACCAGACACCCCACGCGGAGGGCGTCGTGAGCGGTGATTCAGCGCCCCCTCTACGACTGCGTGTCAGCTTGTTCCAAGGTGGTGGCGATCGCCGAGACGCACCTGGCGAACGAGACCGCCCCCGGATCAGGGTGACCGACGCTGCGTTCGGCCAGGGGACGGGCCCGGCCCTTCTTCGGGCGCAGCGCGGAGGTTTCCTCGGCTGCGGTGAGCGCCACTTCCGCTGCGGCGGACCACGCCTGGGGCAGCGAACTGCCCTGCGCCACGTCGTGACTCAGGGCATCCCGGAAGGGGATGGCAGCATCCAGGATGGTCTTGTCGCCCAGATCCGCCTTGCCCAACTCGGCCATGGCCTGGATGAAGGACGCGACCGCTTCGGCCACCGTGGAGCCGTCCGCCGGATCCTCATTGCCGAGCGTTGCCCCGAATGCCCGCAGGGACACGCCCCACAACACCCCCGAGGTTCCACCGGCATTGTCCGACCAGGCGTCGCCGGCGGCAGCCAGCACCCCGGCCGCACCCCACCCCTGGGCGAGGGCCTGGCGAGCCGCGTCGGTGGCGAAGTTGATCCCCCGCACCATGCCCCGGCCATGGTCGCCGTCGCCGGCCACCTCGTCGATGCGGCCCAGTTCGTCCTCGGATTCGTGCAGCACCTGGTGCATCGACTCGAGTGCCGAGACCACCTTCGCTGCCACGTCCCGGGACGCCTGGGACCCGACAGCTGGTACCGCTTCGGCTTCCTGTGCCTCGTCGTCGTACTCCTCGCCGAGGAAGGCATCGTCGGTGCCCATGCGACCGCGTTTCCACGCCGGGGTGTCGGCCGGGTCCAGCCACAGGGGCTCGAGTTCGTCGTCGAGCCAGCACAACGTCAGGGAAACCCCACCCATGTCGAGGCTGGTCACCAGTTCACCCACCTCCGGGGCCACGATGTCCAGTCCCTCATCCCGGAGCAGCTTGGCGACGATCCCCCACAGCAGGAACAGCTCCTCATACTTCGTGGAGCCCAGGCCGTTGAGGATGGCCGCGACACGCCCCGAAGACCCCTCGGGTCGTTCCGCCATCAGCCGCGAGACCATCACCTCGGCCAGTTCCGAGGCGGGTAGCCACGGCACGTCCTCAAGGCCGGGCTCGCCGTGGATGCCCAACCCCAGACCCATCATCCCCTCGGGCACGGTGAAGTGGGGGTGGTCGGCGCCGGGGAAGGTGCAACCCGAAAAGGCCAGGCCGATGGTGAAGGTGCAGTCGTTGGCCAGGTTGCCCAACCGCTCCACCTCGTCGATGTCCATGCCACGGTCAGCCGCAGCCCCCATGACCTTGAACACCACGAAGTCCCCGGCGATTCCGCGCCGGTTGGAGCGTTGTCCTGGCTCGGCGCTGGCGACGTCGTCGGTCACCACCACCTGGCGGGCGTCGATTCCCTCGGATTTCAGCCGCTCGCCGGCGAGGCCGAAGTTCATCACGTCACCGGCGTAGTTGCCGTAGGTGTAGATGACCCCGGCGCCGGAGTTGGCGGCACGGCCGACGGAGTACGCCTGCGCGGTGGAGGGGGAGGTGAACAGGTTGCCGATGATGGCGCCGTCGGCGAACCCTGGGCCCACCACCCCGGCGAAGGCCGGGTAGTGCCCGGAGCCGCCGCCCACCAGGACGGCGACCTTGGGTGCGCGGGGCCGTCCTGCCCGCACCACGCCGCCCATGACTCGCCGGATCCGGTCGGCGTAGAGGTCCACGAAACCGGTGACGGCCTCATCCGTGAACTCTGCGGGGTCGTTGTAGATGGTGGTCATCGTCTTCTCCTCAACTTGTTGGCTGCGCCCACACCACTGTGGACGAGGTGCCGGCTGTCAGCGACGCCACCGGCCCGGGGGCGTGCTGGTCAGCCTCGGCGAGCGCAGCGCCCGTGAGGTCGGTCTCGATCACCAGGTCGGAGCCGTCGGGGGCTTCGAAGTCGGCGTCGACGAACCGGACCCGTCCCAGCTGCGAGCCTCGGACCACCTGGGCCTGGAGCTCGTCGAACTCTTCGGGGAGGTCGGATTCCAGGACCACCCGGCCATCGTCGGTGACGACGAGGGCCATCGTGGCGCCTTCCAGCTGGAGAGCGCCCTCCTCCCGGGCAAAGGGACGTGCCGCACCCATGTAGACATTGTCGCGGATCGTGACGCCCTGTTTGACGTTGTTGAAGCGGCGGTGGTCACCCGAGCGGTTGCCGGTGACCTCGAGGTACTCCTCGAAACTGGCCGGGAAACCGTCGTAGACGGCGGTGCCGTACCCGGTGACGGCCTCGGCCGGCAGCTCCACCTGGTAGGGCTGCTGGTCCTGATCCCCGGCGAAGACGTTGCCGATGAACCTGTCATCGCCGCCGAAGATCACCGCGTAGCCACTGACACGGGTGCTGTGCGGACGGTGGTAGGGCGTGGCCCGGTCGGGCACCGGCTCGAGGCGCACGGAGCCCAGGAACAAGTTGCCGACGTAGGCCCCGCCCTGACTGAAGTTCTCCAGCGAGACGGGGGAGCCGAAGACGTTGTAGTCGACGACGTAGGGTCCGTGGCTGACCTCCACGAAGAAGTCGCGGCTGTTGGAATGCAGGATGTTGCGCGAGATGCGGGTGCCCTGCGTCTGCCAGTCCAGCCACAGCCCCAGCGAGCAGTCATGGATGTGGTTGCCGGTGATCTCGACGTCCAGGGGGGCGTGCAGCTTGATGCCGCCGATCTCGTGTCCGTAGAACTGGCGCCTGAGGCCGATGTTGTAGATGTGGTTGTCGGCGATCGTGGAGAAGACACACCCCAGGTGTCCGACGATTCCGTTCTGCCCGCAGTCACGGATGGTGTTGCGCCGCACGACGTGGGAACCGACCCGGTCCTTCGTCCAACCGAGGTCCTCGGCCGTGAACACGGATTCCAGCTGGTACTGGTAGCCGGGCTTGTCCTTGCGGACAGCCGCGAAGTTGTGCCCCGTGCGAATCTCCTTGCCGAGCGAGATGGCGGAGGTCTTCGCGTTGTGCAGGAGGTTGTCCTCGATGATCCAGCCCTTGGCCCAGTTGGGGCCCACCATGCCCGGCTGGTC
>CAZPSO010000069.1:0-11350 GCA_964588895.1 uncultured Tessaracoccus sp. | reverse complement strand
GCTCGGGATCTTCTTCGCCGCAATGATCGGCACGCTGCTGCTGCCGTTCCACGTCGTGATCATCCCGCAGTACATCCTGTTCAACAACCTCGGCATGGTGGACACCTACTGGCCACTGATCCTGCCAAAGTTCCTGGCTTCCGAGGCCTTCTTCGTCTTCCTGCTGGTCCAGTTCATCCGGCAGATGCCGCGCGAGATGGACGAGGCGGCCAAGATCGACGGCGCCGGGCATGCAAGGATCTTCTTCCTCATCATCCTGCCGCTCATCAAACCGGCGTTGATCACCTGTGCGATCTTCTCGTTCATCTGGGCATGGAACGACTTTCTGGCTCCACTGATCTACCTCACCAGCCCCGAGAACTATCCGCTGCCCATCGCGCTGCGCCTCTACAACGACCAGACCTCCACGAGCGACTACGGCGCTACCGTGACCGCGTCCTTCCTGGCTCTGGTGCCCATCCTGATTTTCTTCATCGTCTTCCAGCGTTTCCTGGTCGACGGAGTCGCGACGCAGGGGTTGAAGGGTTAGCTTCGCCATGGCAAGCGCCTCCATCCGCCGAACCAACCGGGCGGCAGACCGTGCCCGGAGGGCGGCGCTTCGGCAAGCTCACGACGGTTCTGGCCCGGTGCCGCAGGAGCAAGCCGTGGACGCCAATCCCGGCGCCGGAGGCTTCTTGGCCCTGTTTGGCGAGGTGCTTCTCGTCGGGCTCCTCGTGAGTCTTGCCGGAATCACCTTGGTCACGCTTCCCGCTGCCCTGGCCGCCGCCGTGCGGCACCTGCGTCGCTTCGCAGCGGCTGACGACAGCCGGCTAGCCCTGTTCTGGAGCGACTTCCGCCGTGCTGTCGTGCCGGGCCTCCTGGTGGGCGGCGCAGCACTTGTGCTGGTGGGAATCCTGCTCCTGGACATCGACCTCGCACGCTCCGGCTTCCTACCGGGTGCCGTGCTGGTCGAGGCGGTTGGCTGGATCGGGCTCGCGGCTGTGGCTGTCGCCCTGTTCATTTCGGTCGCGGCCTGGACGCCCGAGCACGGCTGGCTCCCCGCGGTGCGCAACATCCCTCGCCACGTCGGCAAGGACATCCCCGGTGCGCTCTACCTTGCCGCGACGGCTGGGTTTGTCATCATCGTCACCTGGGCCCTGCCGCCACTGCTGGTGCCCGCCTTGGGCTGCGCGGTGCTGGCAATTGTGGCCATCCCCGGTCGCCCACGCGGACGATGACTCGACCGCTGCGCGTCGTGTAGCCCACGCGGACGATGACTCGACCGCTGCGCGTCGTGTAGGACCCCTTGAGATCTGGTGCAGCGGCTGTGAGATCGACGCCCTGCCCAGGCAGTAGTCAACTTCGGACCTCGTGTCCAACGGCCCGGTTCCTCAGTCCTCCGGCAAGTGCTCCCCAATGAGGGCCAGGTTCTGGATGATTGCCAGGCCGGACTGGGCGGCGTCGTTGGTGGAGAACGGCACGATCTCGTACACCGGCTGCAGCACCTCCGGCGGCTCCAGCAGACGCCGTTCGGGCAGTTCAACGGCGGTGAGCTCACCTCCCTTGTGGAACGCTTCCCACGCCCGGTCGGCCAAGTCAGCGTCGCCGAGTTGGTGGGCCGCGTAGGCCAGCAGCCGTGAGTGCCACTGTGGGAAGTTGTTGCCCACCAGCGGTTCGCCCAGTTCGGCAGCCTGCTCCTCGGGGGAGGCCAGGTAGAGGCGGCAGTACTGCAGCCAGGCCTCGCGGAAGGCCGGGATGTCCACCAGGTCCACCAGTTCGCTGCACAGGGAGACGAGCCCGAAGATGGCCGAGAGGTGGGAGACCCGGACGGCGACGCGCGAGGTGTCGAACCGCCCGGTGTCCAGGTCGTAGAGCGCCTCTCCGGTGAAGAAGCCATTGCGCAGGGCCCCGATGTCGGCCATCGTGCCTAGCAGCCGATCGCGGGATCGCTTGTTCCCGGTGATCTCCCAGTCCGCCAGCCAGGTGGCGGCCAACGCACTGTAGTCGGTGCCCAGGCCCACGGCGACGGCGCCCCGCTGCGGATCGTAGGTGGCGGCGTCGGGCCGGACCTTGCGGCCCGCATCCAGGCGCAGGAACGTTTCGTCCGAGTCCCGCAGGGCCAGCATCAGGTCGCGGCTGCGCTCGTCGGCGGTCAGGAAGTAGTGCGGCCGACGGAAGGCGGGCGAGCCGATGCGGACCTGCTTGCAACTGCACCCCCAGTGCTGGACGTTGTGCCGGCTGCCCAGCCCCGCCCAGGGACCGATGTGGTGCACGTCCACGTCACCGGTGTGACGGGCCATGCGTTCGGCCAGCCGGAACACGTCGGCCCGACCGGAACGCAGGAACGCCGTCCACAACCACAGGTCTGTCTCCAGTTCGGAGTTGTCCCACGCGAAGCCGCCCACGTCGTAGCGCCAGACGTGGCGGTCGGTGTCGTAGGAGTGCATGACGTCGCCGTAGTTCCAGAACCCGTACCAGTGGCGCTCGTCCACCTGGTCGACGTAGTAGGTGAGCGACGTCGCCAACCGGTCCTCCAGCCTTGCCCGCGCCGGGGTGCTGCGATCAGGGAGGTCCCAGTCGCCCAGGAACCCCTGGAGCGCTTCCGGGGTGGCGCACAGGCGGGGTCGCAGCGCGACGTGTGCCACGTCGCCCTCCAGTTCCCCCAGCGACGGCGTGGCCGGGTAGGCCGTCACGGCGAACTCGTGCGTACGCGCGATGCCGTGGGCCGTTCCCATGCCGGGCTCGTAGTCCTCGTAGGTGATCTCCAACGCGTCGAGCTGGTCGGTGTAGCTGTCCTGGCCCAGGCCGTCGTGGTAGAAGCGTAGATCCATCGGTGCGGCCTCGGGAGAATACATCCACAAGGTCAGCGATGCCTCCGGGCCTGCAGCGCCGCGGATGTCGATGCCAGTGGGATGCGACTGCCAGAAGCCTTCCAAGCCAATCCCCAGTCCGCCGGAGACGTCACCGACGTAGCCGAATCCCTGGGCGCGGGTACCTTCAGCGACGCCGATCCAGCCATGGCCCTCCGCCGTGCGTTTGCGGATGGAGAAGCCGTTGGCACCCGGTTGCTGGAGGGAGTAATCGCCCCAGGTGGGCACCCACCGGAGTCGCGTGCTGACGGTGTCGTCCCACTCCTCGAGCGGGGGAGTGGCACGACCGGCCACCTGGGCGGCGCGCACGTCCTGCCCGGGGTCCCGGCGAAGGCCCGTGATCCCGCGCACGGCCTCCCTCAGGAGGCCGCCGCCCGCGCCGGCGAGACGAACGTGCCTGTCGTGGAGCTCTGCGTGGAGCGCCACGTCGAACCGCAATCCCAGGCTGGAGAGAAAGTCCTGGTCCGGGTCGCCGTCGAAGACGAACGAGTGCACCAGACGGAAGGTACGCGCCCCCGCAGCGACGATGATGCGGACCGTGAATGGGAGCCACTCACGCCCCCCGCCTTGTTGCGTGCCCTCGATCCTGACCACGGCGCGGGCGGGACCCGGCTGCTCCACCTCCACGGTGTGGCTGCGACCGGCGAAATGGCTACGGCGGTCATGGGCCGGCTCGGGGATGTCCTGTGCGGAGGCCACCAGTCGGCCGTTCGACGCCACCTCCCGTCCCTCGACCACGAGGCTGGATATCAGGGCCTCACCTCCCCGCGGGATGGTGAGCCGCAGCGCTCCGGTGTCGATGAGCACCCGGGAGCCATCATCGTCAACGACCAAACCCACCTCGGAGTCGGCGTCGTTGGCGGCCACCACCCGGTACGACGACGATGGTTCCTGCGTGGCGGGCAGACCAATCCCGGCCCACTTCACGGTGCCATCCGGCCAGGTGGCCAAGGGCCAGGTCTGGGCAGCCACGCGTCGGCCGTCGGCGTCCAGCACGGCCAGCCCCGCAGCATCCGTGAGCGCTCCCCGCGCGATGGGCACGCCGAGTTGGGCTCCCGCCCGCAGGTGGCTGGGGGTTTCGTCGTCGATCCAGCGCAGGGGAATGTCGATGGTCATGACAGGGGAGTCACCTCAAGGTTTCGGTAATGGGCCATCAGGGGTGCCATTTGGCGGAATCCGATCCTCCCGCCGTCCAACGGCGTGGGGTCGGACCAGGTGAATAGGGTCAGCTCGTCGATCTGGAAGCTCATATCGCCCCCGCGTTTGGTGACCACAATGCGGTAGTGATCATCGACGTCGTCGATGGGGGGGAGGGGATCGGCGCCCTGGGCCACCAGCTGGAATCCGGGGGACCTGCGCAGGTTGCAGGTGTGGAACCTGCGCTCGGTGGGCCACTTGCGCCGGTAGTAGGACACGTGGAGTGTGCTGACATCGCCGGAGTGGTACTGCGGATAGTAGCCCGTGCGGGCGCCCAAGCCAGGGTCGAACAGGTCACGCCCCCCAGTGCCCGTGGCGGCGAAGAAGAGCATGGCCAGTCCCTGCCCGGCCAATGGCCGGAAATCCCACGAGATCCGGACATCAGCAGGGAACACCTCCGGGCACCAGATGGTGAAATGTGCGTGGTCGCCGCGGCCGTCAGCCACCAGGGCCGCCTCGTCGGCAGCGGAGCGCAACACCACGCCGTCATCGCGGTGCTCGGCGCCCACGGGGCCCTCGGCCACCCAGCCGACGAGATCGTCCGGTGAGGAGAGCGGGTTGACGTAGCTCATGGGCGAACGAACCACCTTCCGAGCGGCTCATGATCGTCGTCGAGGCCCCGCAGCGCTCGCAGGTGTTCGTTGACGAAGGCGGCGACGGCGCGGGCGCCGGCCAGCGCGAAGTGGGTGTTGTCCTCGGGTTCATCCGGGTCCGCACCCGGTTGCCCATGCGGGAACAGCGACCGGGATCCCTCTGCCCCGAGGTGGGTGTAGAGCCAGCGGGTGAAGGCCAGCAGGTCGATCAGCGGCACGTCCAGTTGTCGGGCCAGACGACGCACGGCCCGGGGATATGACCCGTGCGAGACCAGCAGCTTGCCCTCCTGGTCCCACAGGCGGCGCTCCACGCTGGTTGCCAGGACGGGGAGCCCCCCACGCTGTCTCGCCTCGGACACGAAGCGTTCCAGGTTGCGTGAGTAGCCGTCGTCGGCGGCCAGCGCCTCCTCCTTCTGGTCGTTGTGGCCGAACTGGATCACCACCAGGTCGTCCGGCTGGATGTGGTCCAGGGTTTCCTGCCACCGGCCCTCGGCCCGGAACGAGGCGGTGGTGGCGCCCCCGACGGCCCGGTTGGCGACGGGTTCCCCCGCGAACTCGTGGAGAACACCTCCCCAGCCGATGACGCCGGTGCCGTCCAGAGGCCCCGGGGCGACGGTGGAGTCGCCAGCCAGGTGGATGGTCATCAGCCCTTCACGCTCCCGATCAGCATGCCCTTGGCGAAGTGCTTCTGCAGGAAGGGGTAGACCAGCAGCACCGGGACCGTGGCGATGATCACGACGGCGAACTTGATGCCCTGGGCCGGGGGCGGGACATCGGTCATCATCTCGTCGGCGGTCAACTGGGCCGAGGCCGTGACCTGGCGCAGGAACATCTGCAGGGTCCACATGTTGGGGTCGTTCAGGTACAGCAGGGGGGACATGTAGTCGTTCCAGATGCCGACGGCGTAGAACAGGCCGAAGGTGGCCAGCACCGGCTTGGACAGCGGCAGGATGACGTGGAGGAGAACTTGCAGCTCGTGGGCACCATCCACTCGCGCTGATTCCTCCAGCTCCGCCGGCAGCTCCTGGAAGAAGTTCTTGATGATGATCAGGCTGAAGGGGTTGATCGCGGTCGGCAGGATCAGCGCCCAATAGGTGTCCAGCATGCCGAACTGGCGCACCACCAGGAAAGTCGGGATCATCCCGGCGCTGAAGACCATGGTGAACACCACCAGGCTGAGGATCGTCTTGCGTCCGGGCAGGTCCACCTTGGACAGCGGGTAGGCCGTCAGCGCGGTCAGGGCCAGCTGGATCAGCGTGCCGATCAGGGTGACCAGGATCGTCGTGATGATCGCCCGCACGAAGACCTGCGAGGACAGGATCGACTGGTACGAGGCGAAGCTCCACTCGTTGGGCCAGATGAAGAAGCGGCGGGTGGTGATCTCGTACTCCGTGGCGAAGGAACCCGCCAGTACGTAGAGGAACGGCAGGATCGCCAACAGGCCGACGCCGACCAGCATCATGACGTTGAAGAAGTCGAACACACGCCCCGCGGGGGTGTTGAACCTTGTCAGTGGGTCCTTTGCCATCAGAAGATCCCCGGTTGCTTGAGGCGCTTGGCGAGCCAGTTGGTGCCGAAAATGAGAATCAGGCCGACGATGGCCTTGGCCAGTCCCACGGCGGTGGAGTAGCTGTAGGAACCCTGGGCGATGCCGACGAAGTAGACATAGGTGTCAAACACTTCGGCGACCGAGCGGTTCAGGGGGTTGGTCATCAGGAAGATCTGTTCGAAGCCGGTGTTGAGGATCTGGCCGGTCTGCAGGATCAGCATGATGACGATGGTGGACTTGATGGACGGCAGGGTGATGTGCCAGACGCGGGCCCAGCGGCCTGCGCCGTCGATCACGGCCGCCTCGTACTGCTCCTGGTCCACACCGGCCAGGGCGGCCAGGAAGATGATGGTGCCCCACCCGGTGTTCTTCCAGATGTCCTGCATCACGATCAAGGGTCGGAACCAGGCGGGGTCCGTGAGGAAGTTGGTGTTGGTTCCGAACAAGTCGTTGAGCGCGTAGTAGAGCGGTCCTTGGCCGATGGCGAACAGCAGCAGCGTCAGGGAGACCACCACGGTCCAGGACAGGAAGTGCGGGATGTAGACCAAAGTCTGGATGGTGCGCTTGAGGATGTTGAGGCGCACCTCGTTGAGCAGCAGGGCCAACAGGATGGTCAGCGGGAAGGCGATGAACAGGCTCAGGAACGCCAGAATCAGTGTGTTGGCCAGCAGGCGCGGGAAGTCGGGGTTGGTGAAGAATTCCTCGAAGTGGTAGAGCCCCACCCACGGGCTGCCCTCGATGCCGAGGAACGGCACGTAATTGCGAAACGCGATCTGCGCGCCGTACATCGGGTAGAAGCGGAAGGCCAGAAAGTAGATGATGCCCGGCAGCATGAGGATGAACAGCCACCGGTACCTGATCAGGGCCTTGCGCAGGTTCGGCTTTGGCACGGGATTGCGTCGGTCCTTGCGGCGCCGTCGCTTCTGCGACGTCGTGGCCGTCACCTTCTGGATGTCGAGAACGGTCATGTCACCTCGGGGGACTAGGAGGGTGGGGCCGGATCGGGACCCGGCCCCACCCTGGGCGGATCAGTTGTCGTTCTCCGCGTGCAGTTCGTTCATCTCCTGAGTGACTGCCTCTCCCCCGGTGGAGTGCCACTGCTCGATGGCAGCCTGGACGCCGGCCTCGTCGATCTGTCCCGCGACGTATTGCAGGCGGGCATCGGAGACGATGTTGTCCAACTGGGTACCACGGCTGAGGTAGGTCTCCGACACATAGGCTGCAGCCGGGTTGAACACCGCGATCTCCAGGTCGGCGTCCTCCAGCGCGCGACGACGTTCGAACATCTCGACGTCGTAGTCCGTCTCTGGCATGGCGCTGTAGGCGTGGTATCCGGCGACGTTCATGCCCAACTGGGCGTAGCCCCCGGTCACGTGGTCGGTGAGCGCCTGCTCCTCCTCGACGAAGACCGCGTAGCCGTCCTCCTCGTTGAAGTTCTCTCCCTCGATACCGTTGTTCATCAGGATCTGGGCCTCCTCGGTGTTGAGGGAGTCCAGGACGGTGAGCACCTGCTCCAGTTGCTCCTCGGTCTCCACCGATGTGCGCGGGATGGCGAGGAAACCGGCGTAGCCGGCGGTGGGCATCGCGAACTTGCCGTTGGGTCCCTCCAGCGCTCCCTGGATGGTGACGTACTGGTCGTAGTTCTCGGGGTCAGCGTCGCGGAACAGGTTGATGATCTGCGGGCCGCGTGAGTGCACGTCCATGATGATGCCGCCGCGGCCGTTCAGGAACGGCTCGTTCCAGGTGGCCCCGTCCATGGTTGCGTAGTCGGGGTTGGCGTACTGGATGAGTTCGCGCTCGTACTCCAGCGCCTGCATCCACTCATCGCTCGTGAACGAGGGGACCAGCTCTCCGCCCTCTTCGCGCCAGACGTTGCCGGCGCCGAACCAGATCTCGATGGCGTCGTACGGGCTGCCGGTGCCGAGGCCCGGGCCCCAGCCGGGGATGATCACGCCGTAGGTGTCGTCCTGGCCGTTGCCGTCTGGATCATCTTCGGTGAATGCCCTGGCCAGTTCCATCAGGTCATCAGTGGTCTCGGGCAGGTCGAGCCCGAGGTTTTCCAGCCAGTCCTTCCGGATGATGACCGATGAACGGATCACGTCGCGGGCGCGGTAGATGCCGTAGACCTTGCCGTTGACGCTGGCGCTCATCTCCACGTCCGGGTTCTCGGAGACGAGGTTCGGGTAGTCCCCCGAGCGGACGTAGTCGGTCAGGTCCCAAAAGCCGCCGGCCTCGGCGCTCTGCACGAAGGCCTGGTTCTTCTGTTGGATCACCATGACGTGCGGGATGTCGTCGCCTGCCAGCACTGTGTTGGTGCGCTCGCCGTAGTCGGAGTTGGGGACCCAGCGGATGTCGAGGTCCACCCCGGCCAGTTCCCCGAGGGCCACCTGGACCGGGTTGTCCGCTTCCGGGGGAGTGGTGGAGAAGTAGGGGGCCATGATGGTCAGCGAGTCGAAGCCCTCGCCGCCACCTCCGGTGTCGCCGTTGTCCGAGCCGCAGGCCGTCAGGGCCAGGGCACCGGTGACGAGCAGCGCGACGGCTGCCTTTCCGATCTTGTTCATGTCGGGAGGGTTCCTTTCATTGCTGTACAAGGGACTTGTCGTTGTGGTTGTAGAAGGACAGGCACAGCGCGGTGACGAGGTACACCCACGCGCTGGGGGCAATCACCGGCAGGAGGCCGGGGATGAAGCGGACGGCCACCACGACGATCCCGGTGGCCACCACCAGAAGTAGCGCGCCGGCCAGGTGCAGCGTCATGAAACGTGCCGCGGTGATGAGGTAGCGCCGAAGCGGCAGGTCGTAGTGCGCGTACATCGTTGCGGTCATGGCGACGAGCACGAGGGTCAGTGCAAGCCCCACCCACAGCGGCATCACGAGCAGGTGGGACCGTGGGGAGAACCACAACAGGTTGAGCCCGAGCAGCGCGGCTGTGGCCCCCAGGGGGGCCAGCAGCAGGTTCGCCCGGACGAATTCGCTTCGCCATGTCCGGGCGAAGGTGGCCAGGATGGGCGGTGAGTCTCCCCGCAGTCTGGCCCGGGTGAGGGAGACTGCTGCCACCAGCGCAGGAGCCGCCCCGAGGATGATTCCGCCGACCAGGGTGAAGAACAGCATGCAGAGGTTGACCGCGGCGAGGAAGAACAGGAGTTCGGCCACGTCGTAGAGCGTGCTGGTCAACGACCGCTTGGGCGCGGTACCCGCTGTAATCTGCGACATGCGTTCCTCCTTCCGCTATCGACGATGATGCTGCGCCACCTCCCCGTCGAGTTGAATGGATTCAACATAGGGGGAAGCGCTTACCGAGTCAAGAGTCATCCGTGGATTCGCCATAACGATCCGGTCACGACGCCGGTCAGGGGTAGAGCTTTCCCGAAGGGAGCAAGGGGCGCCTGACCCGGCCGGGGGCCGGGTCACCCTAAATCCAACCCCTCCTCACGGGCCGGGAAAGCGGCCACTAATGTAGGTCCCGTGGGCACCGAAGCTCACCGAGGCCGAGTCGAAGGAGATCTTGACCACTATGAGCGAGGACCGCTACATCTACGACCTTTCCGAAGGCCGTGCCCACATGAAGAACCTGCTGGGCGGCAAGGGAGCCAACGTCGCGGAGATGAACCACATCGGGATTCCCGTTCCCGACCTGTTCACCGTGACCACCACGGCCTGTGTGGAAACCATGAACCGTGGCGGCGAGTGGCCGGACTCCCTCGCGGGCGAGGTCGACGCGGGTCTGGCGCGCCTCGAGGACCGCACCGGCAAGAAACTGGGCGCCTCCAGCAACCCCCTCCTGGTCTCCATCCGCTCCGGGGCCGTGCATTCCATGCCCGGCATGATGGACACGGTCCTCAACCTCGGCATGTCGGACGAGTCCGTGGAGGCCGTGGCCAGCGAGTCGAACAACGAGCGCTTCGCGTGGGACTGCTACCGCCGCTTCATCCAGATGTACGGCGAAGTAGTGGAGGGCGTGCCCGGTCACGAGTACGAGGATGCCCTGTCAGGCCTGAAGGCCCAGCGGGGCGTCGAGAACGACACGGACCTGGATGCCGACGACCTGCGCTCGCTGGTGGCCACCTTCAAGGAAATCTCCGCGGACTACCTGGGTGGCGAATGGACCTCGGATCCTCGCGAACAGCTGCACAGGGCCATCAACGCGGTCTTCAAGTCCTGGCTCAACCCCCGCGCCGATGTCTACCGGCGCGCCCACAACATCCCCGCCGACCTGGGTACTGCCGTCAACATCCAGGAGATGGTCTTCGGGAACCGGGGCGACACCTCTGCCACCGGCGTGTGCTTCACCCGCAACCCTTCCACCGGCGCCAAGGAGCTCTACGGCGAGTTCCTCATCAACGCCCAGGGTGAGGACGTGGTGGCCGGCATCCGCACGCCCCGGCCCTTGGTAGAGATGGGCGAGATCCTGCCCGAGGTCTACCAGCAGTTGCTGGAGACCATGCAGAAGCTCGAGCAGCACTACAAGGACATGCAGGACATCGAGTTCACCGTGGAGGAGGGCAAGCTTCACCTGCTGCAGACCCGCAATGGCAAGCGCACGGCGGCCGCGGCGCTGAAGGTGGCCTCTGACCTGGTCGACGAAGGCATCATCAGCCAGAACGAAGCGTTGATGCGGATCGAACCTGCACAGCTCGACCAGTTGCTGCACCCCGCCATCGATCCCGACCACGGCAAGGTGGCGATCGCCAAGGGGCTGCCCGCATCGCCGGGTGCCGCCGTCGGCGAGGTGGTCTTCGACGCCGACACCGCCGCTGCCCTGGGCGAGAAGGGCGAGTCCGTGGTCCTGGTGCGCTACGAGACCACCCCCGACGACATCCACGGCCTCATCGTGGCCCAGGGCATCCTCACCGCCCACGGTGGGATGACGTCGCACGCGGCTGTTGTGGCTCGCGGCATGGGCAAGCCGTGCGTTGCCGGTGCCCAAGGCATCAAGATCGACGTGGCCAACAAGAAGCTCCAGATGGGCGAGATCACCTTCACTGAGGGCGACGTCATCACGCTGGACGGCACCACCGGCAGCGTCTACGGCGAAGCGCTGGACCTCATCCCGCCGCAGATCAACGAAGACTTTCGACGTCTGGTCAGCTGGGCCGACGACGTCCGCCGTCTTGGCGTGAGGGCCAATGCTGACAACTTCGAGGATGCCTCGAAGGCCCGTG
>CAZPSO010000068.1:0-11394 GCA_964588895.1 uncultured Tessaracoccus sp. | reverse complement strand
CGCAGACGGTGCGGTGTTGGACCAACATCTGGGCCACCGAGGTGAACCTGGTGGGTGGTCGCTATGTGGCCACCAACGGGTGGGTGTTCAACAACCTCACCTACCTGCCCATGATGAAGCGGGCCCAGTGGGCGGGCAACCCGCTCGCCGAGACCGGGGAGTTCACCTCCGGTGGCAGGCAGTGGCGCACCGAGTGTGACACTCCGGCCACCGGGCGTGGGGGATGCCGCACCTTCATCCACGTCAACAACGTGGTGCAGGCTGAGCGTCTCAGCGACGGCAGCTACCGCTACTTCGTGACCAACACGTGGCGGTTCAATTCCATGGTGAGGTTCATGCCCAACTGATCCAGCCAGGAAGCGACGCGCGCCAGCCGCTCGGCTGGCGCGCGTTGTTCGTCTGCAACTCTTGCGGGCGCTGCGCCCCGCGAGCTCGTAGGGGCCCGAGCAGTGTCAGTGCGCGGCCTGGCAGAATCGCAGCTCGTTGCCGAAGGGATCGAACACATCCAGCGTCGGCCCTCCAGGCCGCTCCGCGTCAACGGCCGGCACGCTCACGTCGGTCGCGCTGAGTTCGCGATGCAGGGCATCGACGTCGTCGACGGCGATCCAGGCCACCTGTCCCCCGGAGCCGTCGCCGGTGTGCTCCGAGAGGTCGAGGACCACGTCTCCGCGCTGGATCCGCACGTAGGCGGGAAGACCTGGTTCAAAGCGGTGCTCCCACAGCTGGCTGAAGTGGAGCCGGTCGACGTAGAAGGCGCGGGCCTGGTCGATGTCGTCGACACGCAGGACCGGTACGACGGTGCGCAGCGACGCGCCCGGGGTCCGAGGCGATGTCTCGTGGTTCATACGCGCACGCTACTCCTCGTCGGGACCCAAGAAAAGACCCGGAAGGCTGCCGTGCGCTGTGGCAGGATCGATTGCATGGAATCGCCCGCGCCCCGCCTGGTTCTGGTGCACGGTTCCTTGTCGTCAGTGGCCTCCTGGGCCGCCTACCCCGGGTTGTTGCCCGAATTCGACGTGATCAGCCTCGACCTACCCGGCCACGGGGTGAACCAGGACGAGGAATACAGCACCACATCTGCGCTCGAGGCGATCGGGGCCGCCGTCGGCGAGGCCACAGGGCCGGTGGTGCTCGCCGGGCACAGCCTCGGTGGATACCTCGCGGCTTTGTGGACACATCGCCACCCCGGCCGACTGGCAGGACTGGTCCTGATGGGGGCCTCGGGCAACCCACGCAGCCGGTTGGCGGACCTCTACAAGAGTTTTGCCCGGCTCACCGAGCGCGCCGACCATGGCAAGCTCGGCCGGTCCAGGGCAAGGGTTGCCCGCTGGGTGGGTGTGCGCCCGGAGCAACTCGACGGGCAGGCTTCGTACGACATCCTGCCCACCACGTGGCGATCAGTCTTCGACGAATGCCCGCCCTCGATCATGACGACGATCGACGTGCCGGTGCTGTACCTCAACGGGCAGTTCGATCAGATGCGCTTCCACGAGAAGCAGTACGTGGCGCGCACGCCTCATGCCAGGCTTCACACGATCAAGGGCGCCACACATTTCGCCCCGCTCACCCACGAGCCGGAGGTGGCCGCGGAGCTGAGCGCGTTCGTGCGGGAGGTGACCTCAGGAGGGTCGCAGCTCCAGTAGGCGACCCCCGCTGCCGTCCTCGAGGAGCCAGATGGACCCGTCCGGGGCCTCGTCCACCGCCCGGATCCGCTCTCCCATGTCCCATTCGGCGGCCGGAGTGGCCTGTTCACCGTCCAGTTCGACGCGCACCAGGTTCTGGCCTGAGAGACCGCCCAGCAGGGCGCTGTCTTGCCATCCCGAGAACAGGTCGCCCTGGTAGATCAGGAGGTTGCCCGGGGACATCGCCGGCACCCAGTAGGCTTTTGGTGGCTCGAAGCCATCGCCGTCGGCGTGGTCGGGAATGTCGGTGCCGTCGTAGTGGGTGCCCATGGAGACTTCGGGCCACCCGTAGTTGAGCCCCTCCTTGACGAGATTGAGTTCGTCCCCGCCCTGGGGACCCATCTCGGAGACCCATAGTTCTCCCCGCGAGTCCACGGCGATGCCGAGCGGGTTGCGGTGCCCGAGCGTCCAGATCTGCGGCATCACCTCGCCGGAATCCCCGATGGGGTTGCCCTCGGCGGCGGAACCGTCGAGGTTGAGCCGCAGTACCTTGCCGAGGTTGCTGCGCTCGTCCTGTGCGGGGTCCATGGCCTGCCGGTCGCCGGAGGTGACGAAGAGGTGGTCGTCGCGGACGACCATCCTTAGGGCGAAGTGTCCGTTGCCGCCCGTGGGCAATTGTTCCCAGATCACCTGGAGGTTGTTCAGGGCGGCGTTCTCCACGTCGAGGTTGGCCAGCCCAACCACCCCCTGGCTGCCACCGTCGGCGCCCCTGACCCAACTGAGGTAGACGGCGCCGTCGGTCTCGAATGAGGGGGCGGCGATGACGTCGTGCATGCCACCCTGTCCCCCGGCCTTGACCCCGGGCGTGCCACTGACCTGGCGGACCTCGCCCGATTCCTGGTCGCGAAGCTGGAGCTGGCCGCCCTTCTCGGCGATCAGCAGGTGATCGGTGCCGGGCAGGAAATCCATGGACCAGGGTTCGTTGAACTCGCCATGCTCCGTGACCTCGAAATCGTCCACCACGTCTTCCGGGGCATCGTCGGGAGTGCTCTGGTGTGTCGTCGTTTCCGAGGGAGTCTCAGTGGCCGTTTCAGTGGCCGTTTCGGCGGGCGTTGCCTCTTGGGTGACGATTGGCGTGATCGCCGGCTGGGTGGGGTCCGCCTGCTCGGTGGTACAGGCCGCCAGTGCGAGACTGGCGACAACGGCAAGGGCAAACTTTCCACGCATGTGTCGACGTTACCCGAGGATCAGGTGAGACTGGTCAGCCAATCAGCAATTCCATCGGGACCATCGCAGATCACATCCGCCAGCGCGGTGAGACTCGGCTGCTCGTCGGAAGCGCTCACCACCGAACAACAGACCAGGCCGTGGTCCCGAAGTTCTGCCAGCAGTTCGAAGGCGGGCACATCCCCCAGGTCGTCGCCCAGGAAGGCGACGGCGCGGGGGCGGAACTCGGAACCGATCTCCCGCAGCGCGTCGCCCTTGGTGTTGGTGGAGCTGCGCAACTCCAGCACGCTGCGCCCGGGCTCGAAGTGCAGCGAGTGCTTCTGGGCGATGGCGCGCACTGGTTCGTCGATGGCAAGCATGGCGCCCTCCGGATCATCGGCACGCCGGGTGTGGACACCGATGGCCCGTCCCTTGTCCTCGAGGTGGATGCCAGCGACGGGCTTGCCCGACGAAGCCAGTTCTGCGAGCAGTCGCACGAGGTCACGGTGGGCCGCTGCCACGGACTCGGGGGCTTCCGGCGCGCGGACCTCGCCGGTGGCCGCGTCCCACCGCTCCACGCCGTACTGGCCGAGCACCGTCGCATTGGCGAAGCCGGGGCGATTGTCCAGCTCCCCCAGCTGGCGCACGACCTCCGCCCCGCGGCCCGTGACGATGGCGATCTTGCCCACGCGCTCACCCAGCCCCTGCAGAGCCTCGGCAGAGCGCGGGTGCATGCGAGAGTCTTCCGGGTTGGGCACCATGGGCGCCAGGGTCCCGTCGAAATCCAGGGCCAACAGGACCTTCCCGGGCTCTTGTTCGAGGGCCTCGCGGAACAAACGGTCGTTGTCATTGACGGCTCGCCAGCTGTTCGGGTTCATGTTCCCAGCCTTTCACGGGGACCCGCCCCGATAAGGTAGAACCGGAATTGAGAAGGGACCCCGACATGACGTCTTCCACGAAGACCAACTTCCTGGTGGTGGCCAACCGGCTCCCCGTAGACCGCAGCATCGGCGCCGATGGCGACGTGGCCTGGCGCACCGCGCCAGGTGGCTTGGTCACTGCGCTCGAGCCGGTCATGAAACAGCGCGGCGGCGCCTGGGTGGGCTGGCACGGGGCGCCCGACGAGGTGGTCGAACCGTTCGAGCATGACGGGTACATCATCGAGCCGATCCCGCTCAGCACACAGGAGATCGAGGAGTACTACGAAGGCTTCTCGAACGCCACCCTCTGGCCCCTGTACCACGACTCCGTTGCCTTCCCGCGGTTCCACCGGGAATGGTGGGATGCCTACCTGGCGGTCAACCGGCGGTTCGCCGAACGGGCCGCTGAAGTCGCCGATGAGGGCGCCACGGTGTGGGTGCAGGACTACCAGTTGCAGCTGGTGCCCCAGATGCTGCGGGAGCTTCGACCGGACCTGAAGATCGGGTTCTTCCTGCACATCCCCTTCCCGCCCGTGGAGCTCTTCCAGCAAATGCCCTGGCGTCGCCAGGTGCTGGAGGGCCTGCTGGGAGCGGATCTCGTCGGCTTCCAAGTCCAGGGCGGGGCCAGCAACTTCCTGCGCCTCGTACGCTCGCGCACCGGTCACCACGTGGAGCGCGACCAGGTGGAGGTCTCGGCCGAGCACATCTGCATGGCACGAGCCTTCCCCATTTCCATCGACTCGCAGATGTTCACGGACCTGGCCAACTCCCAGGACGTCATTGATGAGGCCGCAAAGCTCATGGAGGACCTGGGCCATCCTCGACAAGTCCTGCTGGGCGTGGACCGTCTTGACTACACCAAGGGTCTGAAGCAGAGGATCCGGGCTGTGGGCGAGCTGTTCGCAGAAGGCAAGCTGGATCCCGAGGAAACCGTCTTCGTGCAGGTGGCGACCCCTTCACGGGAGCGCGTGGACGAGTATCGCCAGCTCCGCGACGACATCGACCTGCTGGTGGGTCGTATCAACTCGGAATCCGGAACCGTCGGTCGCCAGCCGATCGTCTACCTGCACTCGTCCTACCCGCGACACACCATGGCAGCGATGTACCGCATGGCCGATGTGATGCTGGTGACCCCGCTGCGCGACGGCATGAACCTGGTGGCCAAGGAATACGTGGCGTGCCATCCCAGTACGGCCGGGGCCCTGGTCCTCAGCGAATTCGCCGGCGCCGCGAGGGAACTCCGGCAGGCCTACATGGTCAACCCCTATGACCTCAACGGCATGAAGGACACCATCATGAAAGCGTGCACCGATGACGTCGGCCGTCGCCGCCGCCGGATGCGGGCCATGAAGCGTCAGGTGCGCGAGAACACCATCCAGGCCTGGGCCGACCGGTTCCTCAACGACCTCGACGCCCTCGGCAGCAACTGATTGGACGCGACAAGGGCCCCAAGCCGGTCGGGGCCCTTGTCAGGTCTGGCTCCCCCCGCTCGAACCAACACCCGAAACGCGCACATCCGCCGCTCCACACGTCCTTGAAGTGGCTTCGACGACCAGTGTTGCGGTCCGAGTTAGCCGCATTGCCAAGTGAAGGAGGTGCGCTCGGTGGTGGTCGGCTGGCCTTCGTCTGCGTGGGTCATCCAGTAGAGCATTCCGCAGTCGCCCCACATCATCTCCGCATCGTCGTCAGAGTCGATCTGCAGGAGCAGCTGCCACCTCAGCGCTGCCGCTTCCTCAGTTGCGCCCTCCTCGTCCACGGGCGCGCCCGCGGCCTCAGCCGCCTCGAATTCCACTGGGCCTTGTACCGGGTCTGCCCATCCACCGAGCTGGTGACGCGGTCCATCGGGGTAGAGGCCGGCCAGGGCGTCGGCGAAGGCCTCGCTGTTCACCGGATGTGACATCCACCGGCGATGGTCGGCAGCCGGAGGTTGGAACTCCCTGCGCAGGACAGGGTGTTCCCAGCCCGGGAAGGTCAGGATCTGGCGCCCTGCCAACTCACGACTGGAGAATTCCAACACCCCCTCCGGCGGAGCCACCTGGACGAGTGGCCCATCGTCGTCCGGGACGTGAATCACGCGGGCTCCAGCCAGGCTCGCCGGGTCCCACGACCCGACGACGGACTCGAAGTTGTCGTACGAGCCGTCGAAGTAGAAGAAGTGCAACCAGCCGGTTGGCGGCAGGCTCAGGTGGTGCTCGAGTCCCGTGCTGGCCACTGCCCGAAGGTCCAGGCCCGCGACATAGCTCAGCGGCCCGTGTCCTTCCCATACCGGCCAGCTGAAACCAGCTGGAGCCAGCGGCCTTCCACCGAGCCGCATGATCGCGTCATCCTCACCGGCGGTCACGAAGCGGACCGCCGGCCGGGTGAGGTTCAACCACCTGGTGGCGACGTCGCTTTTCAGGTGCTGCCGCGCGAGTTCGTCCAGACGCGCATCTCCACTCGAACCGACATGCGCAGAAGCGGTCGCTGACGTCTCCTCGTCGGCGCGCGCCTTTCGGGTCCACCAAGCCATGTGATCATCTTATGGGGCACTTGGACCTCTCGAACCGTCAAGATGCGCCATCGTCACACCGCGATCGTGGTCGCCCTCATCTAGCCGCAACCCCGCCGGGTGATTTGCGAAGACGGCGCTCACATCGGGATCCGGATGGTGCGGTGCAGCAAGTCGGCCAAGGTCTCCATCTCGGCATCATCCAGCGCGTCGAAGCGGGGCGCCAACTGCCGAAGGACCTCGCGCTCGAACTCCGCGACCCGCTCTTCCCACTCGACGGCCAGGACCAGCACGCGCCGGCGCCCATCGGCGGGGTCCCGTCCTTGGTGGACGAGACCGGCAGACGTCAGGCCGGCCACCAGTTGCGTGACTGCGCCGGGCGTCACCCCCAACTTCGTCGCGAGGACGCCGGGAGTGGCCGGTTGCTCGCTGTGGGCGATGAAGAACAGCGCCTCGAGTTGGGCGCGGGTCAACTGCAGGCCCTCGAAGGGGAACACGCGGTGGGAGTCCAGCGTGCGCGCCCACACGACGATGGCCTCCACCGCGCGGCCCATGTGGCCCGTCCTGTCTGTCACGGTCAGTTGCTGACGAACGGCAAGTGCCCCACGAACCGTCGGTCCTCCAACTGGGTCAGGATGAAGTCGGCCAAGTCGTCGCGGGAGATCCGGGTGCTGGCGTCCACACCTACCCACCCGACGCGGTAGGTCCCGCGTCCCGTCTCCTCGGTCAGGCGTGGCCCACGGACCACCGTCCAATCCAGCCCCGAGGCCCGCAAGACTCCAAGGTGGCCTTCCGCGTCGGCGAGAACGTGCCCGGCCAAGAGCTTCAACGCGGCGCGGATGATCAGGTCGGGCAGCTTGGGCCGGTCCGCCTCGGCGCGAAGCCCGCCCCCGGACAGCGTCACCAGTCGCGACACCCCGTGTCGCGTCATCGCGTCCACGATCAGGCGGGTGACATCGGTCTGCAATGTGGCCGGAGACCCCTTCACCTGTCCCACCAGGCTCAACACCACGTCTGCGCCGGCGACCGTCTCCTCCACCCTTTCTGCGTCCCGCCCGTCGCCCACAACAACGTCGAGACGCTCATGCGGCCCAGCCAACTTTGCGGGGTCACGAACCAACACCCTCACCCGATGACCCGCTGCGAGGGCGCGCTCCAACACCCGCCGCCCCGTCTTCCCCGTGGCCCCGAACAATGCAATCACACTCATGACGAATAACTTAGCAGCTAAAGTAATCTCGGTGAATCTGCAGAGTCCTAGTGGTGGGCGTCCCGGATGGTGGCCATGAGCTGTGCGAAGCGGCTTGGTTCGTCGTAGGGCGGGGTATGTCCCGAGCGCTCGAAGAGGACGTGGTGCTTCTCCGGCGCGTCGAGGCGATTGAACCATTCACGCGCCAGGACTGCCCGGCCCGCTGCCTCGTACTTCCCCTCCACCACATAGACCGGAACCGCGAGCCGGGGAACGTCGACACGGAGATCGGTGCCGGCGAGCTGCGGGTAAAGGACGTGGTAGGTCTCCGCGATGGCAGCCATGCCCCGCAGTTGTTCCACGAGGGTGTACTCGTTGACGAACAGGCTCATCGGGTACTCGGAGCTGGCGTTGTAGTCATCGCCGTGTTGGAACCGCATCCACTTCGGGTTGGAGGAGATCGCGACCGGGTAATGCAGCGTGTCAGTGTAGGGCGGCGCTCCGATCGCCTCGAGCGCAGACATCGCGGCCTCGTCCCCACGCGCCTGCGCGTCGGCGAGGTTCTCCGCGTACATCAGCTGGTCCGTCTCGAACGGGTCCACCATTTGCCCGGTACCCACCCATGCGTGGAACAGCTCCGGGTTGCGCTCAACGGCGAGCGTTCCGATGATGGTGCCCCATGAACTGCCGACCAGGTAGAGCTTGTGCTCGTCGAACCGGCCCAGGAGGTGGCGAGTGACCTCGATGGTGTCGCTGACCATCTGATGCACCGTCAAGGTCGTGGTGGGTTCCAAGGACTTGTAGGACTTGCCAGTTCCCCGCTGGTCCCATGTCGCCACCACAAAGTGCTGCTCGAGCGTCTGACCGGAGTTGCGGATCCGACCCAGTGCCGTGCCACCCGGCCCGCCTTCCAAGAACAGCAGGATGGGAGCATCCGCCGAGGCTCCGCGCAGCATGACGCTCTGGGCGTGTCCGCCGACGTCGACCTCAACCAGCTCAGCAATGGAACCGTCCACCGCCCCGTTGGCCTCGTCGACGATCGGGGCGGTGGAGGCAGGACGCAGCAGGCCAGCCATGAGCAGCACCAGCGCCGCAGTCACGACCCCCAGGGCCGCACGAGAGGCCCAACGGGCCCCAGGCCGGCGGCGTGCGTCGGTTCCGCTCGTGCGGGCAGCCACCGCCAATCCCCAGCCGCAGCCCACCAGCAGCGGGAGCAATAGCAGCACTGCGTCGACCCCGCGGCCCCCCACGAGCGCGATGATCCCGTAAAGGTTCGACACCGAGACGCCGTCCACTGTGGGGCCCTCGATGCGGAGCCTTGCCACCTCGAAACTCGCCATGAACAAGAGCGCAACGACCAGGATTGCCCAGCCGCTACGCATCAGCCAGCCGGCGCAAAGACCTGCCATGCAAGCTCCCGCGATGCAACCGAGCGCCTGCAACGTGGTCACCGGCCCTCGCGGGAACACCCAGCCCACCACCGCGCCCAGCAACACCACCGCCCCCACCGCCAGGGCCACGCGCAGGTGGGGCTTGACGAGCATGCCACTCATGGAACTCAGCCTCCACAAAAATACTACGCCGCGTAGTTCTCAATGGGAAGAGGCGATGCCACCCTCGCGGTGACTGCCTACGGATTGCTGGCTGCGGTCGAGATCGCGGTGTTCAACCCGCTGCCCGCGGCCCCGGGAGTCGGGCTCGACCAGATCCGGGCTGACATGGCCGCGGGTGGCGAGACTCTCGGCGCGTGGTGGCTCCTGTGTCTGGGCGGCTACCGGTGGAGGCCGCGCGTGCGACCTCCACCGTTAGTGATGTCCGGAACTCAACGGCTCTGGCTAGCGAGCCACTCGAAGATGGTCACTCCCTCCTCGTCTTCCACAAGGTTGTTGTAGACGTAGTTCCAGGAATCGTGCGCGCCGTAGTAGTACGTGCCGTCGAAGACGGGCCCAGCAGGGTACCGCATCATCTTGGCATCGACGCCTGCGGCCAGCAGGTTGGCAAGCGCCGTCACATGGCCGTTTGCCGCGCCGTCCGACGTGTTGCCCACCAGGTAGACGGGGAAGCCCTTGTCGGCGACGATCTGCGCTTGTGCAGCGTTCAGGTTGCCACCGGAGACGAGCATGGCGGCCGCGAAGTCGATCGCGTTGTCCGTCTGGGACGTAATCAGGGGCGTGGTCATTCCCGTGCCCATCGACAAGCCACCGACGTAGACCCGGTTGGGGTCGACGTTGTTGTTGTCGATCACGGACTGGATCAGTTGCTCCATGTCGTTCAGACGAGATGCGTTCCACCCGCTGGTGGTGGACTGCGGTGCCAGGACATAGGCCCCGTCGAGTGCGGTCTGGAACTCCTGGTCCGCGAACGACAGAGCTCTGTTGCCCACCAAGTTGCCGCCCGCGTTCGCGCCGTGGTAGCGCTCGCCGGTGCCATGGAACCAGACAAGGAGCGGCCGCTCATTGTCGGCGGCCGCGTTGGCCGGGGTATAGAGGGCGGCGATGCCGCCACCGGGGGCATCAGAGAGCTCGAACTGGTCGAACAGAGGATCGTGTCGAGTCTCATCCTGGAGGTACTCAGCCTCAAGTATGCCGGGGACCGGCCCCGTCGACTCGATCTCCAGCTCGAGGCTCGCGAAGGACATGTAAGAGGCGAACGGGTTCGCCCCGACATACCAGGCCGCACGGGTGGCGGGGACGTCGTACCGCTCTGCGGCAGTCCCCGCCTGAACGGTCCTGGTTCCCCACTCGATGTCGAGCTTCACGTACTGGCCCTGGTCCACCCTGCTTCCGTCGGCATCCGCCACGTACGCGTCGACGATGTTCCACATCGCCCACCCGTCACCCAGCGCATACTCCTGCTTCTCGGGATCCCAACCAAAGTTGCCGAAGCCGCCCTGCACGTCACCGTTGTGTTCGGTCACCCGGGCCTGGGCAGAGAAGCTGTCCTTGTCCACCGAACCCGCCGTCAGGGTGACGCCCATGTCGATGAGGGCGCCGGAGTAGTAGTACCCAGGGTTGATGGCTGTCCGCAATGCATGGTAGGAGATGGGTCCTTGGTATAGCGCGGGAACCACGACCGTGGTGGTGAGGCTCTTGCCGTTCACCCTGGTGAGGGTGAAGGTGACCTCTTGCTGCTCGGCGGTCATTTCGATCTCGACGCCCAGGGCACCTTCCCGCTGCTTGTTGCTCTCCACGGTGTAGGGGGTGACGACGACGTCGCCCTTGTTGCCCGTGAAGGCGAGGTCGGTGGTGTTGTTGCCGTTGCCCTTCCACCCCACCAGGATTTCGCCCGAGTGCCAGCCGTCGGCGGCCTCGAAGGCTCCCGCCTGGAAGATGTGTACGTTGTTGCCGCTCGCGATGGGCATGGCGTTGCCCGGTGCGGCGAAGCTGAATGCCATCAGGAAGCCGATGGCACACGCGATGAGTCTTTTCATGGTGATGTCTTCCCTCTCAGAGTTGTGAAGCATGGTGATTGCTGGGTGGATGGGTGCCTCCCCATGTGCAGGTGCGCTTGCTTCATGCATTCTTAGGGGCGAGACCCTGTTCTCGTGGTGTAGTGGCACCTCCTCACGCTGCCGCGTTGCAGCTCCTCCCGGCGACGCTTTCAAAAGACGCCAAGAGGACACCAGTGTTTGACGTTAAACTTTGGTGTCTTCCGCAACTTACTCCTACGGTCCTGTGGTGTCAAGAGCTTGTCCTGATCCCCCAGCATCGCCATCCAGGCCCGGGTGGCGATACAACCACGACGTCGGGCCCTACCCAACAGGGGTCATGGCTCGCTCTTCAATCTCCTTGTGGGGCGGTCCTTGTTGCCCGGTAGTTGTCCCCACCATAAGCAAAACCCGCCCCGACTAGGTATCTCACCTAGTCAGGGCGGGCTTCTCGCTGGCTCCCCCGGCTGGACTCGAACCAGCAACCCTTCGATTAACAGTCGAATGCTCTGCCAATTGAGCTACAGGGGAACGGTGGGCTT
>CAZPSO010000067.1:0-11432 GCA_964588895.1 uncultured Tessaracoccus sp. | reverse complement strand
AGGCGGCCGGGTTGGGCACCACGAGCATGTCGGCGTAGTCCGGGTCGATCAGGTAATCGAGGTTGGTGGGCACCGGGAGGTCGTTGTCCTCGAACCATGTGACATCGGCGTTGATGCACACGTCCCCGAAGTCGATGGGCACCAGCCCCTCGACCACGAAGTGGTTGGATTCCTCGGGGAGCGCCGGCGACTCGTAGGGGCTGATCACGCCCTGGGCCAGGGCCCGTGTCGCATAGGAGTTGTCGATGCCGTAGACCACGTCGCCCAGGGGGGAATCACGCGTGAGGATGAGCTGGTTGACCAGGGCGCCGCCATCGCCGGGGGACACGTAGGTCACGTCCAGGCCGGACTCGTTCTCGAACTGCGCCAGCAGTTCCTCCGGCAGGGTGAACGAGTCGTGGGTGACAACCGTCAGCGTCGACGATTCCGTCAGCGCCGGCGTGCTCTGGGGGGTCTGTGACGGCGGCGGCGAGGTGGCGACGTCACCGGTCCCGCAGGCCGCCAGCGTGATGGCTGCTGCCGCCGTCACTGCGATGGTTCTCAAACGCATTCGACTCTCCCGATTCGAAGGGCCCGGAGGAACTCCGGTGAGAACGGTCCCACTCCCTACGCCGGTGCTAGCCGGATCAGGTTCGAGGGTCTGCGGAGGATTTCCGCACTCTCAGCGCCGCGGCGCTCCCCTGTGCTGTGGCAGAACTGTAGCAGCATCCACTCCACCGGCCACGGGTGAGGCGATGGGGACGCCCGGGCTGGCTAGACGTGGTTGGCCGACTCGGAGATGCGCAGCAGCGCGTCGCGGATCATCCTCGCCCGCTGGGGGCCGATTCCCTCGATGTCGGTCAGTGTGGCGATGGTGGCGCCGAAGAGTTCGTGGAGCGGGTGTTGGTCGACCAGCTTGGTGACCAGTCCGCTGGGGAGGCGTCCCACCTGTGTCAGCAAGCGGATGCCGCGCGAGGTCAGCGGGGTCTCCAACGAGGTGCGGGGGTTGAACCCCAGCCGTTCAGCCACCAGTGCGTGGTTGAGGAGTTCCTGCGTGGAGAAGTTCTGCAGCAGGCCGAGATGGAAGGAGGACGGGTCGGTCACGTTATGGGAGAAGTCTGCTGTCAGCATGTCGTCCAGCCCGTCGAGTGGGGTCATGAGCTCGGCGTGCTGAAGCTCGACGTGACGGCTCTCGGCGCCGAGGAGATCGATGTGGAAGAGCGTCTCGGCTGACAGCCGACGGGTCATCTCCACCCGGTGGCTCAACTGCGCCAGGTCGCGGATGGTGACCTCCTGGGCCACCTCGAGGATGTTGAAGTGGTCCAGCACGTCGATCAGGCGGTTGGCGAAGCGGGTCAGGGTGGCCAGCGTCTGGTTGGCGCGCGAGACCACCCGTTCGGAGACCTCCACCTGGTGGCGGTGGCCCTCCATGAAGAGGGAGATGATGGACATCGACGCGCTCACGGTGACCGCCGGCACTCCTGCTGCCTGGGCCATCCGGTCGGCAGCACGGTGGCGGGTGCCCGTCTCGGCCGTGGGGAGGTGGCTGGGCGGGGTCAACTGGACCCCGGCGGCCACGATCTGGGTGAATGCGCTGTTCAGGATGATGGCGCCGTCCATCTTCGCCAGTTCACGCAGCCCCTGCGGCGTGTACTCGACACCAAGCTTGAAACCGCCACTGGAGTATTGGGACACCTTGGCGTTGCTTCCCAGGACCACCAGCGCACCGGTGCGGCCGTTGACGACGCGGTCCAATCCCTCACGCAGGGGGGTGCCGGGGGCCAGCAGCTTCTGGTAGTGCCGCAACCTCGTCGACCGGTTCATGCTGACTCCTCACGAGTCCTGGCGGGTGGCTCGCCGCAAGTCTAGGACTCCCAGGGCATCGGCGAGGGTGGCCACCTCCACGACGCGCAAGCCAGCCAGTTTGGGGACCTTGACGGTGACGTCGCGGGAACCGGTGGGGATGATTGCCAGCTGGAACCCCAGACGAGCCGCCTCGGCCAGACGGCGCTCGGTTCCCGGTACTCGTCGCAGGTCACCGGCCAGGCCCACTTCACCGATGGCCACCAGACGTTGCGGGTGGTGTCGGTCCAATGCGGCGGAGGCGACGGCGACGGCCACTGCCAGGTCCACCGAGGGGTCCGTGATCCGGGCCCCGCCCACGGTGGAGACGTACACGTCGCGCTCGGACAGCGGGAGGTGGGCCTTTCGCTCCAGCACCGCGAGCACCATGGCGATCCGGGAGAAGTCCAGCCCGTGGGTGGTGCGCTTGGGGTTCGAGTAGGGCGACGGCGCCACCAGTGCTTGAACCTCGCTCAGCAACGGTCGTCTGCCCTCCAGCGTGACCGTCACACATGTACCGGGAGCGGGTTCCTCGCGGGTGGTGGTGAACAGGCCTGAGGGGTCTGCCACCTCCACGATCCCGGTCTCGCTCATCTCGAAGCAGCCCACCTCGTCGGCGGGCCCGTAGCGGTTCTTGGTGGCGCGCACCATCCGGAAGCCGGAGTGGCGGTCTCCCTCGAACGTGAGGACCACGTCGACGAGGTGTTCCATGGTGCGGGGACCGGCGATGGAGCCGTCCTTGGTGACATGTCCCACGATCAGCACCGCCATGTCCCGCGACTTGGCGAGTCGCACCAGCGCGCCGGTCACCTCGCGGACCTGCGCCGGTCCGCCGGGTGCGCCGTCGGCCTCCGCGGTAGAGATGGTCTGCGCGGAGTCCACCACCAACAGCGTGGGATCCACCTCCTCCACGTGGCCCAGCACCGTCGACAGGTCCGTCTCCGACGCCAGGAACAGGGATTCGTGCACGGCGTCGGTGCGCTCGGCACGGAGTTTTACCTGGGACGCGGATTCCTCACCGGAGATGTAGAGCGTTGTCTGTCCGGTGCCCGCCCATTTTGCGGCCACGTTCAGCAACAGCGTCGACTTGCCAACGCCGGGTTCGCCGGCGAGCAGCACGACGGCGCCCGGCACCAGCCCGTCGCCCAGCACGCGATCAAGCTCGGCGATGCCGGTGCGGCGGCGCCGGGTGCTCTCCGTGCTGACCTGGGAGATGCGCTGCGCCTTGGTGGACGGCGCGGCCGCCCGGACCTGTTTGACCTTCGGTGCGCCGCGTTCCTCGACGGTGCCCCACGCCTGGCATTCGCCGCAACGACCCAACCAACGCACGGTGGTCCATCCGCACTCGGTGCACTGGTAGGAATCCTTCTTCGCAGCCATGGCCATCAGCCTAGTGGGCTGCACCTACACCCAGACCTGCGCGCGCCCCGCACCGGTGGGCACGGGACGGGCAGCAGGGGATCAGATGGTGACGCGCCCGCTGGTGGGGGTGTCGAAGGTCACGCGGTTGATGCCGGGCTGCCCGTGCTCGGCGACCAGGTCGAGCTGGACTCCGTCGAGTTCCTTGTCGACCGAGACGTTCAGCCAGTCGGAGAGGCGCTCGGCGGACCCGGAGATTTCCATCGAGACGAGATTGACATCGCCACGCAGCGCGCTGGGTCTCAGGTCGGCATCGGACTCCCACTGCAGGAAGTACGGAAGCTGCGGATCGTTGATGAGGCCCTTGATTCCGATCTGGCGCCACTCGAGGCGCCGGCCGTCGGGGAACTGCCGGGAACCGGGGACCGCGCCGCGTTCGAGGCGGACCTCGTAGGGTGCCAGGTCATCGACGCTCACCACCCAACCCACCCAGCCGCCGCCGGCCTCCGAACGGGCCCGCACGGCCTGTCCGAAAGGTGCCTTGTCGGCTGCAGGATGGTCCAGAACCTCCACTACCTCGATGTAGCGGGCCCCCGCCAGGGGAATGATGTGGTTGCGTGTGCCGAATCGTGGATGGAAGCCACCGTCCTTGAACTCGGTCCCGAGCAGGCCCGCGAGCCGCTCGGCCTCAGCCCTGAGTCCGTCGGGTCCGGTGGCGAACATGATGTGGTCGACGTGCATGCATCCATTCTGCTAGGGCTTGGGCGGTATCTCCTAATCGTCACAGCTGCGGTGGGCTCTTCCGGGCGGTTTGGCGACGTTGTCCGCCGAACACCGGGCCACTCCACCGAGTATGTTGGGGGTGTGTCCCGTCCCCGAATACTGCTGTCCTCCACGTCGGTCTTCCCGGAATCCACCTCAAGTGCGTTCGAGGTGGCGGCCAAACTGGGCTACGACGGCGTCGAACTGATGGTGGGCATGGATGCCGTGGCATCGGATGTCAACGCCATCGCCAAACTGAGCGACTACCACGAGGTCCGGGTGTACTCCCTGCACGCCCCCACCTTGCTGGTGACGCAGGGGACGTGGGGCACGGACCCCTGGGGAAAACTCCAGCGCTCCGCTGACACCGTGCTGGAGCTCGGCGGCGACGTCGTGGTGGTGCATCCGCCGTTTCGCTGGCAACGTGGCTACGGTGAGGTGTTCGCGGACGGTGTCAGGCGGCTCAACGACACCACCGGCGCCACCTTCGCCGTGGAGAACATGTTCCCCTGGCGAACGGCGGCCGGCAGCTTCAAGAAGATGTACATGCCGTCGTGGGATCCCACCGACCAGGACTACGACCACCTGACGCTGGATTTCAGCCACGCGTCCACTTCACGCAAGTCGTCCATGGATTACGTCAGGGTGTGGGGCGACCGGCTCAAGCACGTCCACCTGACCGACGGACGCGGCAGCTTCAAGGACGAGCACCTCATGCCGGGGGCGGGCGACCAGGAGGCATGGGCGGTGCTGCGGGAACTGGCACGGCGCGGCTTCGACGGCCACATCGTCCTGGAGGTCTCGACGCGCCGCTGCCGCACCAGGCAGGAACGTGAAGCGCTCCTGGCGGTCCAGCTGGAAAACATCCACAGGGAGTGGGCGAAAGGAATACCGGAGTGATGAGCCGACTCGGAAAGAGCGCCCGGTGGTTCATCCACCGCTCGTGGCTGTCCCGGGCTGCCACGGAGAACGCGGCCGTGCGGGAACTGGCGTCCAACTATGTGGCGGGGACGAAGGTCCACGACGCCGTCGCCGAGGGCGAGAAACTGGCCGGGCAGGGACGCTCGCTCGGTTTCAGCTACCTGGCCGGTGACGAGCTCGAACACTCCACGGCCGACCACCTCGACCACCTGCTCGACGCGCTGGGCGATCACGCCACCGGTGCCGACCTGTCCGTTCAACCATCCTCCCTCGGGCTGCGGGAGTCCGCAACGCTGGCGCGGGAGCACCTGTCCGACTTGTGCGGGAGGGCCGCGCAACACAGGGCCACCGTGACCCTGGAGATGCAGCGGGTCGTCGAACACCCAGCCACGATCAGATTGTTCCGCGATGTGGTGGACGAGTACCCCGAGCTGGGCCTGACCCTGACGGTCAACGTCCGGCGTGCCGAGCGCGACCTGCGGGAGCTGGCCGTGGAAGGTCGCCGGATCCGGCTGTGCGTCGGTTCTTACCCCGCCACCCACGACGAGGCCTGGACCTCGGAGCATGACAAGTCCCTGGCGCTGGTCAGGTGCGTGCGCATCGCCATGGAGTCCGGTGCCTACCCGATGGTGGCCAGCCATGACCCCCGCATCATCGAGATCACCCAGGAACTGGCACGGCGCAACCAGCGTCCGGCTGATTCGTGGGAGTTCCAGATGTTCCACGGTGTTCGTCCCCTGGAACAGCGACGCCTGGTGGACATCGGGTTGCGTTGCCGCACCTACGTACCCTTCGGACCCGCCTGGTACGAGTACCTGGCCACCCGGATCGCAGCCCGGCCGCGCATGTTCGCCAGCTATGCCCGCGCGTTGCTGGACAAGCGGTGAGTGCTGCCGTCCCGGGCACCATGGAGCACGCGGTCCCGCCCAAGGCGCTGACGTGGGAAATCGTCGTGGTCCTCGGGATCTCGCTGGGCCAGTCGGCCTTCCGGGCCATCGTCTCCATCATCGAGCGGATGACCCGGCCCGAGCCGCTGGCCAGCCAGACCACCCGCATGAACACCTCCACCACCCCGGACCGGCCGTGGCTGGATCTCATCTACCAGGTGATGAACACCGCCTTCCCGCTGATGCCGGTGCTGCTGGTGCTCTTCCTCCTCTACATCCACCACCGGCCGACGGGTGGCCCGTTCGGCGCCATGGGGTTCGACTTCCGCAGGCCAGGCCGCGACTGGTTGCAGGGACTGGGAATCTTCGTGGCGATCGGGGTGGCGGGACTGGCGTTCTACCTGTTCGCCCGGGAGATCGGCATCAACACCAACGTGGTGCCCGCCAACCTGGCGGCCGCCTGGTGGACCATACCCATCCTGCTGGCCAGGGCGCTGATGAACGGCATCCTCGAGGAGGTGGTCATGATCGGCTACCTGTTCGAGCGGTGGAAGCAGCTGGGTCGCAAGATGTGGGAGATCGTGGTGATCAGCGCCCTGATCCGTGGCTGCTACCACCTCTACCAAGGGTGGGGCGGCTTCATCGGCAACCTGGTGATGGGTCTGGCGTTCGGGTGGCTGTACCTGCGGATCAAGCGCGTGATGCCACTGGTGATCGTCCACACCCTGCTGGACGTCTTCGCCTTCGTGGGCTACGCGCTCCTGTCGCCCTATCTGACCTGGCTGTGACGCGCGCCTCCACCTGGGCAGCCCCCGGCGGCGACGCACGGCTGGCGTAGGATCGCCTGTATGCGTGTTGGGATATTCGGAGCCACCGGCCAGGTGGGTGCTGTCATGCGGAAACTGCTCCAGGAACGGGACTACCCCGTCGAGGAACTCCGCTATTTCGCGTCGGCCCGCTCGGCCGGCACGACATTGCCGTGGAAGGATCGGGAGATCACGGTGGAGGACGCTGCCTCCGCCGACTTCGAGGGTCTCGACGTGGCCCTCTTCTCCGCCGGCGGCGCCACCTCCAGGCAGCTCGCACCCAGGGTGGCCGAGGCGGGCGCCGTCGTCGTGGACAACTCTTCCGCGTGGCGGATGGACGACCGGGTCCCGCTGATCGTGGCGGAGGTCAACCCCGACGACCGCGAATCCGCGGCCATGGGCATCATCGCCAACCCCAACTGCACCACGATGGCGGCCATGCCCGCCATGAAGGCGCTGCACGACGCCGCCGGTTTGCAGGCCATGCAGGTGACCACGTTCCAGGCAGTCTCCGGCTCCGGGCTCGCAGGTGTGGAGACCCTGCGCTCCCAACTGGGCGAGATCGACGACCCCACCGCGCTGGTGCGTGACGGTTCGCTGCTGCAGCCCGCCGACCTCGGCCCCTACGTGGCCCCCATCGCCCACAACGTGGTGCCGCTGGCAGGCAATCTCGTCGACGACGGGCAGGCCGAGACCGACGAGGAGAAGAAGCTGCGCAATGAGTCGCGCAAGATCCTCCACCTTCCGGAACTGCTGGTGGCCGGTACCTGCGTGCGCGTGCCCGTCTTCACGGGGCACTCCTTGAGCATCCACGCCCGGTTCGCCCACCCCATCACCCCCGACGAGGCCCGGGCGGCACTCGCGGACGCTCCTGGTGTGACGCTGGCCGACGTGCCCACCCCGCTGCAGGCCGCCGGCGCCGACACATCGCTGGTGGGCCGGATCCGCCAGGACCAGTCGGTGGCCGAGAACCGGGGCCTCGTGCTGTTCGTCAGCAGCGACAACCTGCGCAAGGGTGCCGCGCTCAACACCATCCAGATCGCGGAACTGCTCGTATGACCCTGGCGGTGATCGGCGTCGGTTCCATGGGGGAGGCCCTGCTGGCTGGCTGGCTGGCCGCCGGATGGGATGCCGACGACGTGGTCATCGTCCAGCGCAGCGAGGCTCGCGCCCAGGTGATCCAGCAGCGCTACGGCGTGCGCCGGGTGGGTCTGGAGGAGGCCGGGGATGCCGACGTCGTGGTGGTGGGTGTCAAACCCCACCAGCTGCTCGACGTGGTGGGTGACCTCTCACCGCACCTGCGGCCCACCACCCTGGTGATCTCCGTGGCGGCCGGCGTCCCCCTGTCCCGGATCGCGGGCGCCCTCCCACAGGGCCAGCCCGTGGCGCGCGCGATGCCCAATACACCGTCGCTGCTGCGCAAGGGCATGGCCGGTGTGGTGATGGGCACCAATACCTCCACCGCCGATCGCGAGAAGGTGGTGGGCCTGATGAACGCCGTCGGCAAGGCCGTGGTGGTGCCGGAGGAGTCGATCCATGCCGTGATCGGCGTGGCGGGCTCCGCCCCGGCGTTCCTGTTCTACGTGGCCGAGGCGCTGATCGAGGCAGGAGTCCAACAGGGACTCACCCGGGCCCAGGCCACCGTGCTGGTCAACCAGACCTTCACCGGCGCGGCGGCCATGCTGGAGGACTCAGGGGCTTCTGCCACGGAGTTGCGCGAGCAGGTCACCTCCCCGGGCGGCACCACCGCCGCGGGCCTGCGGGAACTGGACGAGCGTGGGGTGCGGGCCGCATTCATGGCCACGGTGCAGGCGGCTGCCGACCGCAGCCGCGACATGGCGTAGGGCCGCGGGAAGTTCCTTCCCTCGGCGGAGACGGATCCACCCGTGGGCGGAGGCCCGGGACACCCGCCTCCGGCACACTGGAACACATGGTGGACATTCACGACCTTCCCGATGGCCGGCTGCGCGTCGCTGCCCAGCAGCGGGACCATGCCGCATCAATCCTGCGCGAGGCGGTGGTGAGCGGTCGCCTCACGGTGGAGGAGATGAACGCGCGCATCCCTTCTGCGCTGAACGCGCACAGCCGCGAGGACCTCTACCGGATCCTCGACGACCTCGTGCCCGCCGCAGAGCTGCCCGCCGTGGTGGCGGACAACGTGCCGATGGGCGAGGGCATCGGCATGAGGTGGGAGACCCCCTTGATGATCCGCTCCAACTGGGCGGGCACGAAGAGGCTCGGCGAGTGGGACCTGCCGCCCTTCATCGAGATCCTGGGCACCGGGTGGGGCAACGTGACGCTGAACTGCACGATGGCTCGCCCCCTGGCCAAGGTGATCGACGTGGTGATCTCCGGCAACCCCACCGTCCACATCGTCGTCCCGGAAGGCTGGGGCGTCGACGTGCAGCAGCTGAACACCAGCGCCACCGGCAGCATTGAGTCGTACGTGCCGACGCGCCCCACGAATGACAACCCCCGACTCATCTTGCGTGGCAACACCACCATGCCGTGCAAGGTTCGTACGCCAAGCCGCGGGGACCTGCGCGCCGTCGCCAAGCACCAGCAGCAGCTGGCCAGGCAGGACCGTCGACAGCTGCCCGCCCGCTGAGCCGGGGGTGCGTCGGACCGGGGGGTGCTCGGGCCGGGGTGGCCGGAGTTGGCTCGATTGGGCCGAACTTGGGTGAGCGCAGTATCATAGGCAGTCGCGGGTGCCGTACCGGCCCCGCTTTGCACGTGACCATCCGGGGACACCGGACATCGAAAGGCTAATCAGTGGGCTCTGTTATCAAGAAGCGTCGCAAGCGCATGGCAAAGAAGAAGCACCGCAAGTTGCTCAAGCGCACCCGAATTCAGCGTCGTCGCGCCGGCAAGTGACTTGTCGCCGTCTCGTGTACTGCTGCTGACGCGCCAGGACTGCACCCTGTGTGTGGAAGCTGAGCAGATCGTCGCAGAAGTATGCGAGGACACCGGCACCAGCGTCCGCGTCGTTGACGTGGACACCAACGACATGCTTCGATCCGAATTCACCGACCATGTGCCCGTCACCTTCGTGGACGGCAGGTTGCACGGGTACTGGTTCGTGGAGGCCAGCAAGCTGGCCGATTCACTTGCCGCGGAACCCCGACCAATGCCGAACGACTGGGTTCCACCGAAGATTTCCGCCTGACCCGACAGGAGAGCAGTGACGCACACCGAACCTGACATCGACGACGACCCCACGCCGGGACCTGTTGGGGCTGTCACTTTTGTCGGGGCGGCACCGGGCGACTTCGGCCTGGTCACGTTCGCAGCCGCCAGGGTCATCTCCCAGGCGGACCTCCTGGTCCTCGACAGCCCCGACGACGCCGACGCCCTGGCGCAGGCCGGTATCCGGTTCAGCGCCGACGTGGTGCAGGTTGACGCCGACGAGGCCGCGCAACTGATCCAGGCAGTGGAGTCCGGCCACAAGGTGGTTCGTCTCTATCGGCGCGAGCTGTTCGGCAACCCCGCCGTGGAGTCCACCCTGTCGGCCGTCCTGGTTGAGCAACGGATCCGGACCCACCTGATCCCCGGCCTGAGCCGGTGGGAATCCGCGTTGCTGCACGGAGCCATCGCACCCACGGCCTCCATGGGAGTCCTCGACGCTGCCCAGGGCGTTCCCGACGCCGACGCGTGGCCGCAGGCCGAGACGGTGGTCATCTGGTCCACGGCCCAGACCAACGCCGAGGTGCTGGACCGGGGGTGCGAAGTCTTCGGCCCCGAAGCCGAGGTGCTGCGCCTGACCAATCTCGGCACCACGCGGCAGCGTTCCGAGCTGACCGCCTGGGGCCAGCTCAAGGCCGGTGACGAGGACGTCTGCCTGGTGGTCGGGCCCGGCACCAGCGACCCCAACCGCCGCCGCCTGGGCTGGTTCGAGAACAAACCCCTCTTCGACTGGACCGTGCTGATCCCGCGCACCAAGGACGACCTGGACGAACTCACCGAGGCCCTCGCCCGCTATGGAGCCTCCAGCGAGATCGTCGCCACCATGTCCATCGAGCCGCCCCGCACCGAGCAAGCGATGGAGCGCGCGGTCCGCGGCATCGTGGACGGCCGCTACCTGTGGCTGGTCTTCACCTCGCCGCACGCGGTGGAGGGCATCATCGAACGCCTCGCGGAGTTCGGCCTGGACTCCCGCGCATTGTCCGGCCTCCTGCTCGCCTCTGTTGGCAGGGGCACCACCGAAGCCTTGGCCCAACACGGACTCAAACCCGACCTGGTGCCCTCCGAGGAGAACACCGCCGCGGGCCTGGCCGGGGAGTTCCCCGCCTACGACGACCTGATGGACCCACTCAACCGGGTGCTGGTCCCCAGCGCCGACGTGTCCGTCACCCCGCTGCTGGAGAGCATGGAACGGCTCGGCTGGGAAGCCGAGGAGGTCACCGCCTACCGCACCGTTCGCGCGGCACCGCCGCCCGCGGAGGTCCGGGCACGGATCAAGGACGGCATGTTCGACGCCGTGGTGTTCACCTCCTCCACCGCCGTGCGCAACATGATCGGCATCGCCGGCAAACCCCACGCGGCCAGCATCATCGCGGCCATCGGGCCCGCCACCGCCAGCGCCTGCGAGATGCACGGCCTGCGCGTCGACGTCGTGGCGGATGCCCCCAACGTCGAACTGCTCGCCGAGGGCCTGGCCAAGTTCGCCGACCAGCGCCGGGCGGGCCTGCTCGAGCAGGGACTGCCGGACACCAAGCCGTCGCAGCGCAAGCGACGCCGGCGTCGCAAGGCTTCCGCCTCCGCATAAGCTGTAGGGCATGGAGAAGCCGCGCGTCGTCCACGTCATGCGCCACGGGCAGGTACACAACCCCGAGGGCGTGCTCTACGGACGGTTGGACGGTTTCGGCCTGTCCGACCT
>CAZPSO010000066.1:0-11494 GCA_964588895.1 uncultured Tessaracoccus sp. | reverse complement strand
CCCGGGGGAGCCCCAGGATGATGGTGGCCTGCGTGAGTATCTCCAGGCCGGTGCGGCCGGGGTGCTGGGCGGAGGCGTCCAGCATGGAGCCCACCCGGTGGGCCGGGTTGACCAGCTCGCGGTAGGGCTGGCCCAGGACCAGGGCCTGTCCTCTGGTGGGTTGGGTGAGCCCCACCAAGCAGCGCATGGTGGTGGACTTTCCGGCGCCGTTGGGGCCGAGGAACCCGCAGATGGTGCCGGGCTGGACGTCGAAGGAGATGTTGTCGACGGCGGTGAAGGAGCCGTAGTTCTTGGTGAGGTTCTCAACTGTGATCATGCTTCAATGTCACGCCAGCCAGCCGGGTCGCCGCCAGCGGTGAAGGTCTCGATTCCATCAGCCGAAGGTTGCCCACCGGCGAGCCCAGCGGTCCGAAAGATGGCCCGAAATCTGACCAATGGGTGCTGCGCCGCCACGGGCTGGCGGCCGTACTCTCAGGACATGAGCATCATTCCCACCCTCCTGCTGCTGGCCGGGGTCCTGGTCGTCGTCGTCGGCTTGATCGTCGTCCTCGTCTGGACGTTGCGCCGCAGCGGCCCCGGACGGCGCGGAGAGGTCATCCGCTATGCGGTGATCATCGTGCTGACGGCGCTCGGCGCACTCCTGATGGCCGACGCCGGCGGGTGGCGCGGCACCTGGTGGGCGACGTTGCTGGCCGTCGTCGTCACGATCGCCGCCCTGGTCGCAATGCGGTGGCGCCATCGGCATCCGGTGCTGTTGGCGATCCTGACCACCTTGGCGGCCGCGCTGTTTCCGGCCGTGTCGGCGGTGGCGGGCTGGGCCTACCTGAGCCTGGCCACGCACCGGAAGTGGCGCGCCACCCTCGGGGTCGGCGGTCTGTCGCTGGTGCTCGGGGTCGGGGTGGCGATGGAGCAGGGATCCGTGGTGGTCGAGGGCTCCGGGGGCACCGTCGCGGTGGCCCGCTGGCTGGAACTGGCTACGCTGACCCTGTTCAACGCCATCTTCCTGGTGGCGCTGGCCGCCATCGGTTCCTACCTGGGCGCCCGTCGCCAGGAGCGGGAGAACCTGGTGGAGCGGGTCGCCGCCGCTGAACGGGAACAGGCACTGGCCCGCGAGGCGGTCCGCGCGGAGGAACGCAACCGGATCGCCCGCGAGATGCACGACGTGCTGGCACACAAGATCTCGCTGATCTCCATGCACGCAGGCGCACTGGCCTACCGCGACGACCTCTCCCGTGAGGAGGCCAGGGTGGCCGCGCAGACCATCCAGGCATCGTCGCACGAAGCCCTCAACGAACTGCGTCTCATCCTGGGACAGCTGCGCCAGATGGACACCGACGCCCCCTCCAAGCCGCAGCCCACCTTGGCATCCCTGCGGGACCTGCTGGAGGAGCACAGGCAGGCGGGCCACCACGTCGAGGTGGAGGCCCTCCTCGACGCCGACCCGCCGGCCGCCGTCAGCCGCCACGCCTATCGCGTTGTCCAGGAGTCACTCACCAACGCGGCGAAGCATGCGCCCGGCGCGACCGTGCGCCTGACAGTGCTGGGTGCACCGGAGCGGGGCCTCACCATTCGGGTGAGCAACCCACCGAGCGTGGCATCAGCCACCACGCCGGGTGCTGGACTGGGGCTCGTCGGGCTGGAGGAGCGGGTGCAGTTGGTGGGTGGCCGCATGGAGACCGGCCCCGGTGCCGCCGGCGACTTCACCGTCGACGTGTGGCTCCCTTGGGACGTCGCTCGCCCGTCCTGAACCCAACGCTTCGTCGCAGTCCCTTGGGTGGCTCCTGTCCAGGACGTCCAGGGTCTCCGGTATTGATCGAGTTGCCGTCGGCCGAGGACAACGGACAGCTGCTGCGCCAGCGGATCCTCAACTCGGCGCAGGTTCAGTCGCGGCCAGCGAGTCTTGCCTCGATGAAGCGACGATGTGCGGCGTTGTCCACCAGCTCCCAGGCCCGCTGCCACTCGGCAGCGGCCGCGTCGTTCTCGCCGGTCTCCTCCAGGAACAACGCGAGTGCCACGTGATACGGGTGGTGGCGCGCAAGCTCGGGTTCGTCCGCCAGCGACTGCAGCAGCGCAAGCCCGACGGCCGGGTCGTCGCGGCGGCCGACGGCGATCGCCCGGTTCATCCGCACCACCGGATCCTCACCGAGGCCGAGCAGGAGATCGTAGAGGGCAACGATCTGGGGCCAGTCGGTGGCCTCGAAGCTCACCGATTCGGCGTGCACCGCCGCGATCGCGGCCTGGATCGCGAAGCGGCCGGCGTCCGGCATCGCCGCCGCCCGCTCCGCCAGTCGCACCCCCTCGCCGGTCAGTTCCCGGTCCCATAGCGACCGGTCCTGGTCCTCCAGCGCGACGGGGACGCCGTCGTCGTTCACCCGCGCGGCCGCACGTGCCTGGGTGAGCAGCAGGAGCGCGAGCAGCCCCGTCGGTTCGGCCTCTGCGGGCAGCAGACGCTGGGTGATCCGCGCCAGCCGGATGGCCTCCGCGGTGAGCTCGGCGCGTTGCGGGTGCTCGCCGCTGGTGGCGTCGTAGCCCTCCGTGAACACCAGCGAGATGGCATCAGAGCAACTGAATCTCTAGTGTGGCAAGAGTGCTACGGTTACGCACATGACTACCATCGCTTCACGTGAGTTGCGGAACCACACCGCTGATGTCCTGCGCCGAGTGGCCGACGGAACGCACGTCACGATCACCGTCAACGGCGTGCCGGTGGCCGAAATCAGTCCCATCCGTTCCACACGCAAGCACTTCCTGTCCCAGTCCGATCTCGTCGAGATCATGACTCGCAAGCAGGCTGATCCCGGACTACGTGACGACCTTGCGGCGCTTGCCGGCGAGACCACCGACGACCTCGGTCCGCTGTGACTTCGCGGCCTGCGCTCCTGGACACCAGCGTTCTGATCGCTCGAGAAAGCGGACGTCCTCTGGATACCAAGGCGTTACCCGAGCAAACCGCGCTGAGTGTTGTGACTCTCGCCGAACTGCATGCGGGCATACTGGCCGCCACCGAGACGATCACTCGCGCGCGTCGCCTGGCGACGCTGGATGCCGTCTCCATCGTTGAGGCCCTGCCGGTGACGGCCGAGGCGGCGCGCCAGTGGGCGAGCCTGAGGGTGCGACTGGCAGAACAGGGACGCACGGCGAAGATCAACGATCTCTGGATAGCGGCAGTGGCCGCAGCCAACGGAATGGACGTCGTCACCCAGGACAATGACTTCGACGCGATCGAGAGCGTGGGCGGTCCCGCCGTCATACGAGTGTGAACTCGTCCGCGCCCTCGACGCCGCCGGGCGACGCGCGGCCAGCAGCTTCAGCGGTGCAGCAGCAGCGCCTCACCCTGGCCGCCGCCGCCGCACAGACCGACGGCCGCGCGTCCGGAGCCCCGACGCTTCAGTTCCAGGGCGGCGTGGAGCGCCAGACGGGCGCCCGAGGTGCCCACGGGGTGTCCCAGGGCGATGGCCCCGCCATGGAGGTTGATCTTCTCCAGCGGGTAGTCCAGCGCTGCGGCGGAGACGGCGACGACGGCGCCGAACGCCTCGTTGACCTCGACGAAGTCCAGCTGGTCCATCTCCCAGCCCCCGCGGGCCAGGGCTGCCTGGATGGCGCGGGCCGGCTGTTCGTGCAGTTGGGTGTCCGGGCCCGCCACCTGCCCGGGCGCACCCAGGGTGGCCCAGACCTCCAGGCCGTGGCGTTCGGCGTAGTCGCGCGAGCAGATCACCAGGGCGGCGGCGCCGTCGCTGATGGGGGAGGAGTTGCCGGCGGTGATGGTGCCCTCCCTGGAGAACGCCGGCCGCAGGCGGCCCAGCGATTCCATGGTGGTCTCGGGCCGGATGCCCTCGTCGGTGTCCACGACCAGGGGCTCGCCCCGGCGCTGCGGGATCTCCACGGGCACGATTTCGTCCGCGAATACCCCAGCCTCGGTAGCCTTGGCGGCCCGCTGATGCGACAGCATCGCCGCCTCGTCCTGCGCCTCGCGCGAGATCTTCCGATCCACCGAACCGCCCTCGGTCAACACTCCCATCGACTGGCCGGAGGCGGCGTCGTCGAGGCCGTCGGTGGCCACCGAATCCTCCAGTTGCGAGGGGCCGTACTTGATGCCGCCGCGCACGCGGGCCAGGTGGGGCGCGTTGGACATGGATTCCATGCCGCCCACCACCAGGACGTCGGCGTCGCCCACGCGGATGGTGCGCGCCCCGTGGGTGATGGCCACCAGCCCGGACAGGCACACCTTGTTGGTGGTCTCGGCCCACACCTCCATGCCCAGGCCCGCGGCCACAGCCACCTGCTTGGCGGGGTTCTGCCCGCAACCGGCCTGGATCACCTGGCCCATGATCACCCCGCGGACGTCAGCGGAGACCACGCCGGAGCGCGCCAGCGCCGCCCGGACCGCGACGGTGCCCAGCTCCACGGCCGTCAGCGGCGACAACTGCCCCAACAACCGGCCCTGCGGGGTGCGGGCGCCGCCCACGATCACGACGTCATTCATGCCACTTCCTCCAACTCGACGGCGAACTCCGGTTCCGTGCGCTCCCGCACCTGATCAATACTGACCCCCGGGGCGGTGGCGCGCAGGACCAGTCCCTCGTCGGTGACGTCGAAGACTGCGATGTCGGTGACGATGCGGTCGACCACGCCCACGCCGGTCAGCGGCAGGGAACACTCGCGCACCACCTTGTAGGAGCCGTCCTTGGCGTTGTGGTCGGTCACCACGATCACCCGCGGCGTGCCGGCCACCAGGTCCATGGCACCCCCCATGCCCTTGACCAGCTTCCCGGGGATCTGCCAGTTGGCCAGGTCCCCGGTGCCGGACACCTGCATGGCTCCCAGCACGGCCACCTTCACCTTGCCGGCGCGGATCATCGAGAACGACATCGACGAGTCGAAGATCGCCGCCCCCGGCCGCAGGGTGATGGTTTGCTTGCCGGCGTTGATCAGGTCCGGGTCCTCCTCGCCCTCGTAGGGGAACGGGCCCATGCCCAGCACGCCGTTCTCGCTCTGCAGCACCACGCGCACCCCGTCGGGCAGGTTGTTGGCCACCAGGGTGGGGATGCCGATGCCCAGGTTGACGTAGTCGCCGTCGCGCAGCTCGGATGCTGCGATGGCTGCCATCTCATCGCGTGTCCACGCCATGTCAGACTCCTTCGGTGACCGGCCGGGGCCGGGTGGTGCGTTGCTCGATGTCCTTGCCCTGTCCGGAGAACGGGTGCAGGTGCGTGACGAAAACCCCGGGGGTCGCGATGTGGTCCGGGTCCAGCGCGCCCGCCTCCACGATCTCCTCCGCCTCCGCGAAGGTGACCTTCCCGCAGCCGGCCACCACCGGGTTGAAGTTGCGGGCGGTCAGGCGGTAGACCAGGTTGCCGTCGACGTCGGCCCGCCAGGCGTGCACCAGCGCCAGGTCGGCGATGATGGCCTGCTCCTGCACATAGCGGCGGCCGTCGAAGATGGCCGTCGGCTTGCCCTCGGCCACCACGGTGCCCACGCCGGTGGCGGTGTAGAACGCGGGAATCCCCGAGCCCCCGGCGCGCATCCGCTCCGCCAGCGTGCCCTGCGGCACGAACTCGACCTCCAGTTCGCCGTCGATGAACTGAGACATGAACAGTTTGTTCTCCCCGACGTAGGAGGCCAGCACCCTGCTGATCTGGTGGTTCTCCAGGAGCAGGCCCAGGCCCTTGCCGTCGACTCCGAGGTTGTTGGAGACCACCGTCAGGTCCTTCACCCCCGAGTCCCTGACCGCGCGGATCAGGTCGCTGGGGATGCCGCACAGGCCGAACCCACCTGCCGCGATGGTCATCCCGTCGAAGAGGTGCGGCTCCAGCGCCGCACCCAGGTCGTCGACCACCTTGTTCATTGGCCCTCCTTGACCGCGGTGACGATTGCGTCGACGCCGGGTGCGTCGAACACGATGGTGTAGTGGTTGATGCCAAGGACCTTGCGCGAGGCCAGGAGGGGGATCCGCTCCACCCAGCCAGCCAGGTACTCGTCGCGAAACAGGCCCGTGGGCTGGTCCAGCATGCCGCGCTCGGCCTGCAGCAGAAGCGCCGGCACGGCCAGGTTGTCGACGGCCTGCATCAGCGCGCCGGAGGTCTCGGCCAGGTCGATGGTGTCCTGCTCCAGAGCTGCGTAGCAGGTGGCAGGCCGCAGTTCGGGTTCATCGCCGTCCAGGTCGTAGTCGACGTAGGCGCTCACGTCGTCTCCGAAGGCGCCACCGAAGGCCGGGTGCGCCTCCCACAGCCGGCGGTAGTCCTGCCGGGAGGCGAATGTCATGGAAAGGCGCGCGGCGGCGGGCCCCAGGATGCCGGCGATGGCCTCATCGGGCGCGACGTCGGCGGGTAGCTCCAGGGGGACGCCGCCGTCCACCAGCACCAACCGGTCCACCAGGCCGGGATACCGGTGGGCCAGCACCATGGCCACGAACGCGCCCATCGAATGGCCGACCGGCAGCACCTTGTCGATGCCCAGGTGGTCGAGGGCGCGGGCCACGTCGTCGGCGTGCCGGGCCATGCCGTAGGGGCCCTCCAGGTGGTTGCTGCGGCCCCGGCCCCGCAGGTCGGGCGCCACCACCCGGTACTGCGGCAGCGCCCGCGCCACCGCGGGGAACGCACGGTGGGAGGAGGTGACGCCGTGGATGGCGACGACATCGCCCACGGCTTGTCCCTCCGGTTCCCAGATGCCGACGTGCAGGCCGCCGGGCACGTCGATCTCGCGGTAGGTGGTCATCGGGCCACCCACCCGCCGTCCATGACGTAGGAGGCCCCGGTGGCCATGGAGCCGTGCGGGCCGGCGAGGAAGCAAACCAGTTCGGCCACGTCGTCGGGTTCCACGAACTTCTTGATGGCCGCCTGTGCCAGCAGCACCTTCTCCACCACCTCGTCCTCCGAGATGCCGTGGGAGGCTGCTTGATCCCGCACCTGGCCCTCCACCAAGTGGGTGCGCACGTAGCCGGGGTTGACGCACACGCTGGTGACGCCGTGGGGGCCGCCCTCCAGGGCGGTGACCTTGGACAGGCCCTCCAGCCCATGCTTGGCGGAGACGTAGGCCGACTTGTATGCGCTGGCCACCAGACCATGCACCGACGAGATGTTGATGATCCGCCCGAAGCCGCGCTCGTACATCCCCGGCAGCACGGCCCGGATCAGCAGGAAGGGTGCCTCCAACATGATGCGGTGGATCAACCGGAAAGCCTCGGGGTCGAATTCGTGGATGGGCGCCACGCGCTGGATCCCGGCGCAGTTGACCAGGATGTCGGCATCCAGCCGGATGGACTCCAGTTCGTGGGTCTCGGACAGGTCGATGCCCCAGGCGGTGCCGCCAATCTGCTCGGCCAGGGCCTGGGCTGCCGCCTCGTCACGGTCCAGGATGGTCACCTCCGCGCCATGGCGTGCCAGTGCGGCGGCGCATGCACGGCCAATGCCGCTGGCCCCTCCCGTGACGGCGGCGCGCAGTCCTTGGAAGTTTTCGATGCTCATGAGGTGTTCCTGTCGGGTCGAAGTGCGCTCGTGACGAGTGCCATGCAGGCCTCGAACACGTCGTCGGGGATGGCGGCGGTGCTGCGGTTGGGGTCGGGCCACGCCTGGTAGCGCATGCCCAGCATCTCGCCGACACCCATCAACGCCCACGCGGTGACCTCCGGGTCCACGTCGCCGATCTCGCCGGCAGCAGCGGCCTCCTGCAACGCCTGGGTGTAGCCGGTGGCGATGCGCTCATAGTGCAGCCGGAGCGCATCCGGTGCCACGAACCAGGCCTCCCGGATGATCGGGTAGACCTCGGGGTGGGAGGCAAGGAAGTCGAAGTAGGCGCGGAATCCCCCTCGCTCGGCCTCCAGCCGGTCAGTGGCCCCGACGCTGCCCTTGCTCATGGCCTGGCGCAGCTGCCGGTTGAGGTCGACGACCACCTCGCGAAACAGCTCGAGCTTGCCGGGGAAGTAGAGGTAGAAGGTCCCCATCGCCACACCGGCGCCCTCGGTGATCTTGACGATGGAGGCGTCGTGGAAGCCGTAGCTGGCGAAGGCCTCCTGCGCCGAAGCGATGATCTTGGCCCGGGTGATCTCGCCGCGTTTGGTGCGGGGCTGGGCGCTCATGGCGTGCGTCCCTTCTTGGCCGCCGTGCGGCGGACCTTGTCCAGTGAGCCTCCCGGCAGGTCGGGCACGAACTCGATCTGCGATGGCACCTTGAATCGGGCCAGGTTCTGGCGGCAGTGCAGCAGCAACTCCTGGGCATCGACGGTGCAGCCCTCGCGCCGCACCACACGCGCCAGGCCCACCTGGCCCCACTTCTCGTCGGGCACGCCCACCACCAGGGCGCGAGCCACGCCGGGGTGCTCCAGGAGTGTCTTTTCCACCTCGGCGGGGGCCACGTTGATCCCGCCGGAGATGTAGAGCCCGTCAACGCGGTCGATGATGGTGTGGTAGCCGTCCTCATCCCGTTCCACCAGGTCGCCGGTGCGCAGCCAGCCGTCTTCCGTGAACGCGGCGCGCGTGGCCTCGTCGTCACCGAAGTAGCCCGCGAACACGCCGGGCCCGCGCACCTGCAGCTCACCGCGGGCGGCACCTTCCAGCACCTCGCCCGACACGCCGTCCACCAGCCGAACGTCGACGTGGTGGTACGGCCGTCCCGCGGTACCGATGTGGGCGGATGCCTCTTCCGGCAGCAGGCACAGCACGTTGGGTCCGGCCTCGGTCAGGCCGTAGCCCTGTGTGAGGCGCACGCCGCGGTCCAGCCAGGTCTCCAGCATCGGCGCGGTTGCAGGGGCGCCGCCCACCACCGCAGTGGAGAGGCTGCTGATGTCCGCATCGGCGAACCCGCGGTGTTCCGCCAGCGCCCGGTAGTGGGTGGGCACGCCCATCATGGTGGTGACCCGGCGGGTGCGGATCAGCTCCAGCACGCGACGGGGTTCGAAGTTTCGCTCCAGCACCACCTTGGCGCCCACCCACAGCGCCAGCAGTGTCTGCACGTTCCAGGCACCGACGTGGTGTTGGGGCAGCAGGGTGAGGACGACGTCGTCGCGGCTGACCGGCACGGCGCGGGAGAAGGACAGGTTGGTCCAGAGGCACACCGAGTGCGTCAGCACCGCGGCCTTCGGTTCGCCCGTGGTGCCGGAGGTGAAAAGGATCAGCAGCGGGTCGTCGTTGCGGGCTTCGCGGGCCGGGCCGGCCCGGCCGGGATGTTGCCGGGTGGGGATGTCCCGGTCCAGTGCGTCGAAACGCATCACCGGGACAGTGGACTCCAGCAGCGTGAGTCCGGCGTCGGCCAGCACACCGTACTCCTCCTCCACCACCACCAGGTGCGGGGCGGCCACCGTGAGCTGATGGGCCAGCTCGGGGGCGGCCGAGCGCCACGACATGGGCACCAGTGCGATCCCCAGCCGTGCACAGGCGAACAGCAGGACCACGTGGTCGGCACTGTTGCCCGTGATGGTGGCCACGCGATCCCCCGCCCGGTAGCCGGCGTCGTGCAGTCGGCGTGCCAACCTCTCGGCGCGCCGCTCGAGCCCCGCGTAGGTGGTGGTCACCCCGCGGTCATCGATGGCCACCCGGTGCGCGAAGGCCCGGGCCGAGTCACTCAGCCACCGGGCGATGGTCTGGTCGCTGTTCACACCGGTTCCTTGATGGGCTCGTCGTCGACTGGCACCTTGCGGAACCGGTCGGCCAGGCCGGCGATGCCGCCGGGCATGAACATCACGATCAGGATGAACAGGGTCCCCAGCAGGAACAGCGGTTCGCTGAGGGGGATCCGCAGCACTGCAGGCAGCTCACGGATCCGCTCGTGCCCGGCCAAGGCCACCAGGCGCTGGTCCAGGATGGTGTAAACCGTGGCTCCGATCACCGCGCCCCACCGCCGGCCGACGCCACCCAGCACCACCATCACCAGCAGGGTGAGCGTGAACTCGGCGGTGGTGTTGGTGTGGTTGGCCACCGACTGCAGCAGCAGGAACATCATGCCCACCACGATGGCCAGCGAGCCGCCGATCGCGAACGCGAGCAGCTTGACCAGGTAGGGGCGGCCGCCCAGGACGCGGACCCGCATCTCGTTCTCACGGGTGGCCGCGATGCCGTGGCCGGCGCGAGTCTGCTCGATCCAGGCCACCACCAGGTAGACCACCACCACCACCGCCAGGCTCAGCCAGTACAGCTTGTCGGTGTTGACGACGCCCACCAGCCAGGTGGGGACGTTGGACGTGGCCAGCGCCAATCCCTCGTCGCCGCCGGTGTAGCGGCCGGGGTTGCGTCGCACCAGCACGTTGCCGGCCTGCGCGAACGCCAATGTGACCATGGCGAACGAGATGCCCGAGACGCGCAGCGAAATGGCGCCCAGGATGTGGGTGACGAAGATGCCCACCACCAGCACCAGCGCGGCGGCCGGCAGCAGGGGGATGTCCGTGCGTTGCAGGACGATGCCCAGGCCGTAGACGCCGATGCCGAAGTACAGGGCGTGGCCGAAGCTCAGCAGCCCGGCAGTGCCGAAGATGATGTGGTAGCTGAGTGCCAGGGCCACCATCAACATGATGTAGGCGATCAGGTGCATGGAGCCGACGGAGTTGGTCACGCCTGGCAGGATGCCCAGACCGGGCAGGCTGACAAGCGGCAGGATGGCCAGGATCGCCACCACGACGGCTCCGACGATCAGGGCGGGCCAGGGCCCGCCCAGGCGCGGGTTGTTCCCGTTGGATGCGTGGCTCATGCTGCCTTCCTTCCCAAGAGGCCCTGCGGGCGGACGAGCAGGACGACGGCCAGCAGCAGCACGACGATGAAGTCGCCGACTCCCCAGTAGTAGTTGGTGAACTGTTGCAGTACGGCCACGAGGACCGATGCGACGGCTGCGCCCATCAGGGATCCAAGGCCGCCGATGACGGTGACGATGAACGCGAAGATCAGCAGTGAGCCGCCGAGGAGGGGCGAGACGTAGCCGGAGTAGCTGGAGGCCAGCATGCCGCCGATGCCCGCGGCCAAGCCACCGATGGTGAACACCAGGGTGAAGGCCTTGCGCACGTCGATGCCGAGCGCCGTGACCATGGAGCGGTTCTCCACGCCGGCGCGGATGATCATGCCGTAGCGCGTGCGCTGCAGGAAGAGCACCATGGCCAGCAGCACCAGCCCGGCCACGACGATCGCCACGAACCGGTCGTTGGGGATGTTGGCGCCCAGGATCCTGGTCGTCTCGTCCATCCACGGCGGAGCCGTGGGGTAGCGCGGGTCGGTGCCCCAGATGCCCTCGAAGAGGGCGACGGCGGCCAGGGCGAGACCGACGGTGACCAGGACCTGCTCGATGTGCCGCTCGTAGAGCCGCTGGACGAGGAAGCGCTCGGTCAGCGCGGCGAAGACGCCGCCGGCCAGCGCCCCGACCAGCAGCGAGACCGCGAAGCTGGTCCAGCTGGTCCCGCCGATCCGGTTCGCCACCTCATACCCGAGGAAGGCGCCGAGGGCGAGGAAGACCCCGTGGGCGAAGTTGAGCACGTGCATGAGCCCGTAGATGAGGGACAGGCCGGACGCGACGAGGAAGTA
>CAZPSO010000065.1:0-11543 GCA_964588895.1 uncultured Tessaracoccus sp. | reverse complement strand
ACCAACCCGAAGATGCACGGCCAACCCTGACTGGGGACGCCTCCAACGCCTTCCCCGGCGTCGTCTCGGCCGGGCGGTTCCCTTCCCAGGCGTCCCCTCGGCCGGGCGGATCAGCGCGCAGCCCCAACCACCGCGACCCCACCATGGACAGAGCAGGTCAGGACTCCCAGAACAGGGACTCGGTGGCCTGGGCGGCGCGGCGCATGAAGCGGCGGGTGTCCTCGACGAGTTGGCCGGTGGCGGCGTTGTCGTAGCCCAGGAGTTGGGCGAGCAGGGCGAGCTCCTTGAAATCAGCGGGCAAGGACTCGCTGGGGCGGCCGCGCACCAGCATGATGGCGTTGCGGATCCGTGAGACGTGGCGCCACGCGCGGCTGAGTACGTGGGCCTGGCGGTCCGTGACCAGTTTGAGGACGCGCAGCCCCTCCAGTGCCGCCATGGTGTCGGCGGTGCGTAGTTCGGGGTGCTCGTGGGCGTGCTGGAGTTGGAGCAACTGGACCACCCACTCGACGTCGGACAGTCCTCCCTGCCCCAGTTTGAGGTGTCGGGCACGGGGCACGCCGTGGGGGATGCGTTCCGACTCCATCCGGGACTTCAGGCGACGGATCTCCGTCACCTGCGACGCGGCCAGGCCACCGGCGGGGTAGCGCAGGTGGTCGACGGAGGCCAGTACCTGTTCGCACAGCTCCAGGTTCCCGGCGCCGGGCCGGGCGCGCAGGAGCGCCTGGGCCTCCCAGGTGGAACTCCACGCCTGGTAGTACGCGGCGTAGGAGGAAACGGTGCGCACCTGAGGTCCCTGCTTGCCCTCGGGGCGCAGGTCGGTGTCGATCTTGAGTGCGGGGTCGGGGCCAGGGGCTCCAATGATGTCGGCCGCGCGTCGCATCAACTGGTTGGCGGCGGCGATGCCATCCCCGTCGGTGTCGTCGGCCACCACGTACATGGCGTCGACGTCGGAGGCGTAGCTCATCTCCCCACCGCCCCAGCGGCCGAGGGCGATCACTCCCACCTCGGGCGCGTCGATCTCGCGGCGGGCGAGCAGGATGCCGGCATCGACGCTGGCCCCGGCCAGGTCGGAAAGGGCCCGGCTGACCACCTCCAGTTCGACATTGCCCAGCACGTCGCTGAGCGCGACGCGGCACAGCTCCGCCCGGCGGATGGCCCGCACCGAGGCGATGGCCTTGCCCATGTCCGCGTGCCGGGCGGATGCCCCCTGCATGGACTCGATCAGTTCATCGGCGGTGCGCGGCAGCAGGTCCCGATCGCGGGCCAGCATCTGGATCATCTCCGGTGCGCGCTTCAGCAGGCCCACCACATAGCGGCTGGTGGCGCAGATGTGGGCCAGGCGCTGGGCCATGTAGCCCTCGTCCCGCAGGGCGCGCAGGTACCAACTGGTGCCGCCCAGCGACTCCGAGAGCTGCCGAAAGGCCAACAGCCCGAAGTCCGGGTTGGGTCCCTCGGCGAACCAGCCGAGCATGGCCGGCATCAGCTGGCGCTGGATCTCGGCGGTGCGCGATGCCCCGCGGGTGAGAGCCTCGATATGCGTCAGGGCCGCCCTTGGGTCGTCGAAACCCAACGCCCGCAGCCGGGTCTCCGCGGCCTCCGATGACAATTTCAGGCTTCCGGCCGAGAGGTGGCTCACCGCATCCAGCAGCGGGGAGAAGAAGATGCGTTGCTGGAGGGAACGCACCTTGCGGGTGCTGGTGCGCCACCGCTTCAGCACGTCCTCGGTGTTGCCGCGCAGCATGCGCGCTATCTCTTGCAACGCCGCGTCGGACTCGGGAAGGATGTGCTCACGGCGCAGTCGCCGCAACTGGACGCGGTGTTCCAGCACGCGCTGGAAGCGATAGGCCCGCTCCATCTCCATGCCGTCGCTGCGCCCGATGTAGCCATGCGCCACCAGCGCCTCCAGGCCCCCGAAGGTGGAGCGTGACCGGATGCGCTCGTCGCCGCGCCCGTGCACCAACTGGAGCAACTGCACCGAGAATTCGGTATCACGCAGCCCCCCGGCGCCGAGTTTGATCTCGCGATCGGCATGCCGCTTCGGGACCAGCGAGATCACCCGGTTGCGCATGGCCCGCACCTCGGGCAAGAAGTCGGGGCGCTGACCGGCCACCCACACCAGCGGGTCCACCAGCTCGCAGAACTGCTGGCCCAGGTCCTTGTCGCCCGCGGCCGGGCGGGCCTTGAGAAGGGCCTGGAACTCCCAGTTCTTGGCCCACTTCTCGTAGTACTTGCGGAAGGACTCCAGGGTGCGCACCAGGGGGCCCGCCTTGCCCTCGGGGCGAAGCGCCGCATCCACCGGCCAGATGGTGCCCTCGCCGGTGTGGGCCGAGCACACTCGGGCCACTGCGGCGGCCAGCTTGGTGCCGATGGCCATCGCCTCGTCACTCCCGGTCCCCACCGGCTCACACACGTAGATGACGTCCACGTCGGAGATGTAGTTCAGTTCCTGCGCCCCGGTCTTTCCCATGGTGATGATGGCGAAGGCCACCTTCTCCCACCCCGGCACCTCGGCACGGGCGTGTGCCAGTGCCATCTCGAGGACGGCGTCGGCGACGTGGCTCAGCTCCGCCCCGATCTGGTCGACGATCTCGGTGGGCTCCTCGTGCATCAGGTCGCGGGCCGCGATCTGCAGCAGGGCCCCGTGGTTGGCCCGTCGCAGGGAGTCGCCGTTGCCCTCGGCCACACCGTCCACCGGCCCTACGCGCCTGGTGAAGTACTCCTGCCATTGATCGGAGGTCCGGGCGCGCAGGTCGCCCTGCAGCACGGAGGTCTCCTCCACATGGCGGGCCATGAACTGCGCCAGGACGGTGGAGGCGCCAGCCACCCTCAGCACCCGTTCCAGCCACATCGGATCGGCGGCCATCTCCTCCACGACCAGCTCGTCGTGCTCCGCCATCCGGGCGATTGCCTCCAGGGCCTGGTCACGGTTGGCGGCCACTTCGAAGGCGTCCACCGTCAGTGGTGGCTCGCCGTCGCGCCGTTCCTGCCAACGGTCCCAGGTGCGCACCGCGGAGCGGGAGTCGAGGAAACCGCGTCGCGCGAAATCCCCTGACACCGAGCTGAACCTGACCACGCCCCCAGAATAGGGCCCAGCCCATCGAGCGTTCAGGCTCCGTCACAGATGCGCGCCCCCAGCCGGGGACGCTGCGCGGCTCAGGGGGCGAAACACCCTTCGGCCGCACGAGGCGGCCCTCCTATGCTGGGTGGATGTTCAAACCCCACCCGGATGTCGTGGACGCGCTGCGGAGCCTGTTTTCCACCGTCGATGCCGACGGGTCCCTCACCCGGCAACTGGAGCGGGAACTGGCCGGCAAGCGCCCGGACCTGACCGGTGTCCTGCTGTCCACGGCCGCCCGGGCGCTCGTGGAGCGCGCAGATCTGGACCGCACCCTCACCGCCGCCACCTGCCGGGCCGGCTGCGCACTGTTGGGGCGGCGCCATCCCGGCGCGAGCATCGAGGTGCGGGTGCCGCCGTTCGCGGCCGTTCAGGTGGGATTCGGGACAGGTCCGCGCCACACCCGCGGAACCCCGCCCAACGTGGTGGAGACCTCCCCCGCGACGTTCATCGCACTCGCCACCGGATCACTCGGGTGGGACGAGGCCGACGTGCGGGCCTCCGGCAGCCAGGCACACGAGGCGGCTGCCGCCTTCCCGCTGACGGGGCCCTGAGCGAGGGCCGCACTCAGGCGGTGGCGGTCACCTGTCGGCGGGAGCCGCGGGCCAGGCGCTGCCTCATCCAGCTGCCCGCCGAACGAGCCGCGTCCATGGCCTCATGGCCGAGGGAGTCGACCACTTCCACCACGCGTGACTTGCCCGGCTTCTTGTTGGGCAGCGCGTACTTGAACACCTTCCCCCACGCCGAGCCCACCTGCTTGTACATGGGGCCGGTGACGTAGCGCAGCTGGTAGCGCTCCATCAGGGCCTTCACCCGCGGGGCGATCTGGGCATAGCGGTTGCTCGGCATGTCCGGGAACAGGTGGTGCTCGATCTGGTGCGAGAGGTTGCCCGACATCAGGTGGAGGAACTTGCTGCCGGAGATGTTCGCGGAACCCAGCATCTGTCGCAGGTACCACTCACCCCGGGTCTCGTTCTCAATGGAGTCGGTCTCGAAGGTTTCCACCCCCTCGGGGAAGTGCCCGCAGAAGATGACGCTGTGGGCCCAGAGGTTCCGCAGCGTGTTGGCGATGCCGTTGGCGGCCAGCGTGGACAGCCAGTTCGGGCCCGAGAGGAGGGGGTGCACGGCGTAGTCCTTGGTCATCTGCTTGCGGATCTTGTCGATCACCTTGACCAGGTCGGCGCGGAACTCCTTGGTGGGCTTGGTGCCGTCCTTCCAGCCCTTGAGGTCCAGGTCGTAGGCGGCGATCCCGTACTCGAAGATCAGCGCCGTCACCAGGTTGGTGAACGGCTGGAAGATGAACGTGGGCTTCCACTCCTGGTCCTCGTCAACCCGGAGGATGTTGTAGCCGAGGTCGTTGTCCATGCCGATCACATTGGTGTAGGTGTGGTGTTCCACGTTGTGCGACTTCTTCCACAGCTCGGCCGGTGAGGCGAAGTCCCACTCCCACGTGCTCGAGTGGATCTTGGGATCGCGCATCCAGTCCCACTGGCCGTGGAGGATGTTGTGGCCGATTTCGGTGTTCTCCAGGATCTTCGCGACGGTCAGCCCGGCGGTTCCCACCACGAAGGCAGGCGGGAACCTGCTGAACAGCAGCACCACGCGGCTGGCCAACTCCAGGGAGCGCTGGGCGGCGATCACCTTGCGGATGTAGCGGCTGTCGGCCTCGCCGCGGCTGCCCATGACCTCGTCGCGAAGGGCGTCGAGTTCGCGGCCGATGTCCTCGATGTCGTCGGGGCTCAGGTGCGCGATGGGGTTGGCCTTGCCGGAGGCCCAGGTGGCCGGCTGTTCAGCCGGACGCGAGCCCGTCACCCGGTTGGGGCGTTGGATGGTGGTGGTGTCCGTAACGGTCATCTGGAGGTCCTCACAGGGTGATGTGGCAGGGGCCGGCGGCTGCCGACACGCAGGTCTGGATGAGGACAGGGTCCTCGGGAATGGCTGTGGTGAGTTCGCCGGTGCGCAGGTCGCGGACGCTGCCGGCGGTGAGCGGGGCGACGCAGTTGAAGCAGATGCCCATGCGGCATCCCGACGGCATGAGGACGCCGGCTTCCTCGCCGGTATCCAGGATGGTGGCGGCGGCGGGCGCGTCGACGGTGACCTGGGAGGTGGCGAAGGTGATCTCCCCGCCGTCGCCCACGGCGGTGACTCGCGGGCGGAAGCGCTCGGTGTGGAGTTTGTGGCCGATCCCGTGGGAGCTCCAGTGCTCCTCGGCCTGGTCGAGCATCGACGTGGGGCCGCAGGCCCAGGTCTCGCGCTCCTGCCAGTCAGGGACGACGTCGGCAATCCGGTGCGCAGGCAACCTCACCTCGGTGGCGTCGCGGCCAGTCACGCGCTCCACGAACCGGATGGCACCGGCGGCGTGGAGGGCCCGGAGCTCGTCACGGAACAGCATCTCGCGGGCTTCGGGGGCGGAGTGCACCACCACGATGTCACGGCAGGCCGGATTGTTGCGCAGGATGCCCATCACGGGGGTGATGCCGCTGCCCGCGGTGAGGAACAGCAGGGCTGGCGGCGGGCTCTCCGGGAGGACGAAGTCCCCCGCTGCCTGGTCCAGCATCACCAGGTCGCCCGGACTGGTGTGGTGCAGCACGTGATTGCTGACCTTTCCGTCCGGAATGGCTCGCACGGTGATGGAGATGATCGGGGCATCCACCGGGGACGTCAGCGAATACGCCCGCCAGTGACGGACGCCGTCGACGTCGATGCCGATGCGGATGTACTGGCCCGGCGTGGGCCTGATCCACCCGCGGCCGGGTTGGATCCGCAGAGTGGTGGCGCCCTTGGCCTCACGATGGACCGAAATGACGCGCCCCCGCAGGTCAGCACCGAACCGGAGGGGGTCGATCAAGCCCAGGAAGTCTTCGGGAAGCAGCGGGGTGGCCAGCGATTGCGCCACGGCACGAGCGCCCCTGCCCGCCATGCCCAGTGCGCGGCGGGTCAGCCCCCCGAGTGTGTATGCGGGCGTTGGGGCCCGGTGGGTAACTACCATCATGGCCAGCGTAACCTACGGTTCCGTAACTTCTGCAATTGTTCCAATTCGTGGGCTCGGGGCGGGGCGTGGCGATCCGGCCTCGAACCGCTCCGGCAAGGGCCTACAGGACGCTGATGTGGCGTTCCAGTTCCCACGGCGTGACCTGTTGGCGGTAGGTCTCAAACTCCTCGCGCTTGTTGCGCATGAAGTACTCGTACACGTGCTCACCCAGGGTTTCGGCTGCGAGTTCGCTGCTCTCCATGACGCGCAGGGCCTCGTCGAGGTTGCGGGGCAGTCGCTGGATTCCCAACGCCTGGCGTTCGCGGTGGCTGAGCCGCCACACCTCGTCCTCGGTCTCTGCGGGAAGCTCGTACTCGCCCTCGATGCCGGCCAGGCCGGCGTTGAGCATCAGCGCATAGGCCAGGTAGGGGTTCACGGCGGAGTCGGGGGCACGGTACTCGATGCGGGCCGAGGACGTCTTACCCGGGGTGAACTGCGGAACCCGGATCAGGGCCGAACGGTTGGCCCGGCCCCAGCAGGCATACGTCGGGGCCTCGGACTCGATGGCCAGCCGCTTGTAGGAATTGACCCACTGGTTGGTGACCGCCGTGATCTCCGCGGAGTGCTTGAGGAGGCCGGCGATGAAGTGCCGGGCGGTCTTGGACAGGCGGTACTCGTTGGTGGGGTCGTGGAACGCATTGGTGTCGCCCTCGAACAGCGACATGTGGGTGTGCATGCCGGATCCGGGGTGCTGCGTGAACGGCTTGGGCATGAACGTGGCGTGGATCTTCTGCAACACCGCCACCTCACGGATCACCACGCGGAAGGTCATGACGTTGTCGGCCATCGTGAGGGCGTCGGCGTAGCGCAGGTCGATCTCGTGCTGCCCGGGAGCCGCTTCGTGGTGGGAGAACTCCACGGAGATGCCCATCTGCTCGAGCATCGTGATGGCGATACGCCGAAAATCGGTGCCGTCGCCCATGGTGGTGTGGTCGAAGTAGCCGCCCTGGTCCAGCGGCACGGGCGGGTCGAGTTGTTTCAGGAGGTAGAACTCGATCTCCGGGTGGATGTAGTAGGTGTAACCCATGTCGGCGGCGCGCTGCAGGGCCCGCTTGAGCACGTACCGGGGGTCCGCCCAGCTGGGTGACCCGTCCGGCAGCCGGATGTCGCAGAGCATGCGGGCGGTGCCGCGTTCCGTGTCGCGCCACGGCAACACCTGGAACGTCGACGGGTCCGGGTGCGCCACCATGTCCGACTCGAACACGCGCGCGAAGCCTTCGATCGCTGAGCCGTCGAACCCCACGCCCTCCGCGAGGGCGCCTTCCACCTCGGCGGGCGCGATGGCCACGGACTTCAAGGAACCCAGCACGTCGGTGAACCACAGCCGCACGAACCGGATGTCGCGTTCCTCCATCGAACGCAGCACGAACTCAGTCTGCCTATCCATGGATACCAGTCTGCCTGCCCATTGTTACGACCGTGTCAAGAAACGCGAGGCTGATAGCCTCGCGGGCAGCCCGTGACTCCACCCGAGGAGACCCAGACACCATGCTGGAGCAGATGACCACCCGCCAAGATCTCGCCACCTACGCGGACCGGCTGCTGCTGGGGGTCCGGCCCCACTTCAGCCCGGGCAGGGCCCGCATCGACCTCCCCCAGGCTCCCAGCAGCTTCGGCGCCCGCATCGACGGCGCGGAGACGTTCACACGCACCTTCCTGCTGGCGGCACTGCAAGTGGCCGGGGACGGCGGGGCAGATCCCCGCGGATACCTCGAGTACTACGCCCAGGGCATCGCCAGCGGCACCGATCCGGCTTCCGGGGAACGGTGGGCCCGGCTGGACGAGCACGAGCAGGCCCGGGTGGACGCCGCCGGGCTCGCCCTGGCGCTGGACATCACGCGGCCCTGGCTGTGGGACCGGTTGGACACCCCACTCCAGCAACGCGTCATCGACCACCTCGCACCAGCCGCCACCCACGCACTGCCCTACCCGATCAACCACTCCGTGTGGTACCGGATCATCACCAACACGTTCCTGGCCTCCGTGGGCGGCCCCCACGACGAGGACGGCATCGCCGTCGACCTTGCCCAGCACGACCTGTTCAGCCACGCCGACGGGTGGACCAGCGACGGCGAAACCCGCGCCTTTGACCACTACAACCACTGGGCCCTGCACGCCTACCCCACCCTGTGGTCGGCGATGACGGGGGCCGGGCGGTGGGCATCGGCCAGGCGCGCCGCGGACCGGGATCGGCTGGAGCGGTTCCTCGCGGACGCCGTCATGCTGGTGGGATCCGACGGCGCCCCCCTGTTCCAGGGCCGCGGCCTCACCTACCGGTTCGCCACGGCTACACCCTTCTGGCTGGGCGCATTGTCCGGGGTGGAGAGCCTCGGGATGGGCCTGCTGCGGGAAACGGCCATGTCCCAGATCCGCCACTTCGTGGGCCACGGGGTGCCTGGCGACGACGACCTTCTCGACGTGGGCTGGTTCCACCACTGGCCACAACTGGGCCAGCCGCTGAGTGGGGCGGGCTCACCGTACTTCGCGATCATGGGATTCCTCGGCCTGCTGCTGCCGGCCGACCACCCGGTCTGGACCGCTCCCGCCGAAGACCTGGCCGTGCTCCAGGGCGACGCCCTGCTCACCATGGCCGCACCCGGCTGGCTGGTCTCCAGCACGGCTGACGACGGGATCGTGCGCGTGGTCAACCACGGCACCGACAACTCCGTCTCCGGCGCGCAAGTGATCGACAACCCCTTCTTCGCCCGCCTCGGCTACTCCACCGCCACCACTCCCCTGCTCGATCGCGCAGGGATCGAGCACCCGCTGGACCAGAGCGCCACCCTGGTCAGCCCCGATCACGAGGCCACCCACCGCACCGGCTTCGATCTGGTGGACCTGCGACGGATCGAGACCGACGCCGGCCCCGTCGGGGTGGCCGGATCCGTCGCCGACGTGCGGTGGTCCCATGGTGACAAGGTGACCTCTGCCGGCGTCGTCACCGTGGTCTCGGTCCTTCGGGGGGCCACCGAGATCCGGCTGGTGCGCGCCAGCGCCGTCTCGCCCCTGGCTGCGGGGTTGCGGATCGGCGGCTGGAGCGTGGCGGGCCAGCAACCGGTGCGCGAACAGGTCCACGCCGGCGTCCAGGCCCGCACCCCCGAGGTCTGCTCCAGCATCACCGTGCTCACCGGGAGCGCCATGGCCGGCATTGACGTGCGCGACGGCGCCAGCCCCCTGGGCCACACGTCGGCCACCCCTTTCCTGCAGTTCCCATCCACCGAGGGCCAGTGGGTGGCCGTGGCGGTCCACCTGGGGCGCGAACCCATGGCCGGTACCCCCGCCATCCAGCTGGACGGCACCATGCTCAACATCACCTGGCCCGACGGCGAACCCACCGCTGTGGCCATCCGCGTCCTCGCCACCCCCTGATCGTTGACGGAGGGCTGCCCCCCGCTGCTTCTAGACTGGATGCATGTCTGCACCAGGTTGGTACCCCGATCCGTCCTCCAGCGGCGGGGGATATCGCTATTGGGACGGCACCCAGTGGACCTCCCAGACCACCGACCAGTCGGGCTCGACGAGTGGCACCAAGTCAATGCAGCCGTGGCTCTGGTTCGGCGTGGCGATGGTGCTGGTCATCGGGTTGGTGGTGTTCCTGATCTACCGCCCGGGAGCCGGCACCACCACCGTCGGCAGCGACACCAACTCCGCGCGTCCCACCGGCAGCCAGTGGGACGAGACGCTGCCCAGCGAGTCCCCCACCCAGCCGGAGAACCCCGAGGAGGGCGAGTTGGTGGAGTGCCCGCGCACCACGGGCGATGACCGCTCCGAGGTCAGCCGGGATGGGCGCCTGCACGGCGGCGGGCTCTCGATCGTCCCGCCCGAGGGCTGGTACGAGGAGTGGACCTACATGCCGGGTGTGGTGGACCACAACTCCATGATGCGTCCCATCGTCACCGGCTGGATCAGCAGCATCAGTGTGGCCGCGCTGCAGAAATCCGACTTCAACGACCCGCAGCTGGCCGCCCAGCAGATGATGAGCTGCGTGGCCAGCTCACAACTGTTCAGCACCTTCACCGGGCGCGAGGACCTCTTCAATGACGCCTTCCGCCTGGACGGCCACCAGGGCTGGCGGGTCACCGCCAACGTCTACGTCCACTCGCCCCAGGAGGTGGAGGGCGACGTGGTGGACATCATCGTGCTGGAGACCGGCGACCCGGAACACCTCAGCATCTACGTCTCGGCTGCCACGATCGACCTGCAGGACAACCTCGACGAGGTGGCCCGGGCGATGCAGACGCTACGCGTCGAGGGCTGAGCGGCTCTTCGGGGCCCGTGGGACCAGCGCCATGGCGATGAGCGCGACGGCGGCCGCCGCAGCGAAGAAGTAGAAGCCCCACGGATAGGCCGAGCCCGCGACCACGAGGGCACCAGTCAGGAAGGGGCCCACGATGGCGCCCAGGCGACCCACCCCCGCCGTCATCCCCAGGGCGGTACCCCGACTGGCCACCGGATAGCTGGTCGTCACCCACGCGTAGAGCAGCACCTGCGCGGAGAATACGAACGCCCCGGCCAGGAACAACACCACGTTCAGCGCCACCTGTGAATCCATCCTGATGGCCAGTCCGGCCAACAGCACGGCCGAGGCGCCGAACCAGATCAGCACACCGCGGCGCACCCCGTGCCGGCCGGCAAACCAGCCGGCCAGCAGGAGACCCGCGACGGCGCCGGTGTTCATCACCAGCAGCATCACCAGCGAACCGGCCATGGGGTAGCCGGCCGCCCGCATGATCTGGGGCAGCCACGTGTTCAGGCCGTAGACCAGCAACAATCCCATGAAGCTGGTGACCCACACCCCGATGGTGATGCGGGCGAAACCGTCACGGAACAGGGCGCCCATCCCGCCGGTGCGGGACTGGTTGGCAAGGAAGTCACCCGACTCGGGTAGCTGCCACAGCAATCCCGGCAGCAGGAGGAGGCCGGCCACCCCGCCGATGACGAACAGCCACTCCCAATCGGGCACCAGCACCACCGCGACAAGCGCCGAGACCATGGCGCCCACGTGATAGCCGGTCATGGTCCACGTGGTCCACTTCGCCGAGCCCCTGCTCTCCGCGACGTAGGTCAGCACGCTCGGCAGCAGGGCGCCCAGCCCCAGTCCGGCCAGGAAGCGCAGCCCGGCGAACGTGGCGACGGAGGTGGACCATGGCAGCAGCAGGGTGAACAGGCTGAAGCTGGCCACGCATCCGATGATGGTCCAGCGCCTGCCGAACCTGTCCGTCAGCGGGCCGACGCTCGCGGCGCCGATGCCCACCCCCACCAGGGCCAGCGTGGCCACCAGAGTGATGGTCTCGGCGGTGAACCCGAGGTGCGCTTCCTCCAGCAGCGTGGGGATGACGGCTGCGAAGACCACCAGGTCGTAGCCCTCCACCAGGATGGCCAGCCAGCACACCACGA
>CAZPSO010000064.1:2618-11584 GCA_964588895.1 uncultured Tessaracoccus sp. | reverse complement strand
GCGGAAGTAGTACTCCACGTGGCACTGGCCGCACACGAAGCTGCGCATCTCCTGGTGGGTGGCGTCCCGGTTGACGTCGTAGTCCTCGATCCCCTCGTTGGCCTTCAGCTTGGCTATGCCCCGTTCGAACGCTGGGCGTGTGATCCGTAGTTCCATGGTGCCGGGGTCGTGGCAGTCGATGCATGCGACGGGGTGCTCGGCCAGCTGGGTCACCTCGCGGTAGGGCATCTGGTTCATGATCTCGAAGCCCAGGTCGCGGTCGCCGTCGCCAAGTTCTTCCATGATGGGCACGGTGGAGGCATGGCAGTTCAGGCAGGTGCCGGGCTGGTCGAAGTCGAGGACGCGTACGGTGTAGCGCTGGTCCTCCAGCATGTAGTCGTGTCCGCGGGCGTGGTGGTATCCCTTGGAGAACGGGTACCCGTCCCACATTGCGACCAGTCGCGGATCCTCCTCGAGGCGGCTGGATGCGATGGTCTCGCGCGGGTCAATGTCGTCTGCCCTTCCGGCGACCGGTCTGGAGCCGCCGTGGCCAGTGGGAGACAGGCCCATCTCCCTGGTCTGGAGGGAAGCCTCGTACTGGGCCGGGAAGTTCTGCCCCCAGACGGCCGGGTCGTACGTGGTCTCGTCGATCTCGACCACCTGGGTGAAAGGCTCCTGGGCCTCGTACATGCGGTTGATGATGTTGGCCAGCAACGCGGTGATGCCCATCGTCACCAGGGCAATGACCACGACGCCACCGATGAGCCACGGTACGCGGTTGCTCTTCTTCGGTGTCTCCGGCGAGCCCATGGGCTGTTCGGCGGGTGCCGGGGTGTCGCTGTCGGTTTCCATAGTCGGTGCCCCTCTGTGGTTACTTGTGTCCAACGTCGGCGTGGCAGGCGATGCACGAAACCTGTTCGCCGCCTGCCACGAAGCGCATGTCTTCGGTGACGTCCGCGTGGCAGTACAGGCACGCGTCGTTGGTGATCCTCCGGTTGGTGTCGCGGATCTGAATGTTTTCCGGGTACAGGTCTGTGGTGAACATCAGCCCGTGCCAGAAGCCGTTCTCGGCCTTGACCCAGTACTTGTGGATCAGGTTGTCGTGGGGGGAGTGGCAGTCGTTGCACGTGGCGGCGTTGGAGTGGCTGCCTGCCACCCAGCCCCGGTACTGGTCCTCCATCGCATGACAGTTGATGCAGGCGGTCGGGTCGTCGGTGAGGTAGGAGTAGCCCCTGGCGAAGATGAAGGTGAACGAACCCACGCCGATGAGCGAGCCGATCACGAAGATGGCCAGGCTCGTCAGAATGACATCAGGCTTCAGCCACCTGCGGATGAGGCTCCTGGATGCCATCGCTGGTCCTCCGGCTTCCGGCCACCTGCGGCGGCCGTCGTGGTCGTCTCGTGACTGAATACTACTGATAGTAGTACTACGAGGTGTGGTAATTCGTCAAATTTACGGAGGAGGGTGTCCGCATCCTTGGCGACGGCCGGTCGCCGACCGACCTGAGGCAACAAAGGGCGAGGCCATGCCAAGCGTGACAAGCGCCGTTGGTGCCGCCGGCTTCGTCAGCCGATGCTGGCCTGCTGGCGCGCGGGGATCTCGTCGACCAGCACGGTGGTCATCCGCCAGGCCACCACCACGAGGACGGCCATTGCCACGAACGTGCCCACCAGGCCGGCCACCACGCTGGAGGTGGCGGCGGCCACGATGTAGCCCACCAGCGCGGCGCCTGTGGCGATCATCGCGTAGGGGAGCTGGGTCTTCACGTGGGTGATGATGTTGGCCTGGGATCCGGTGGCGGACAGGATGGTGGTGTCCGAAATGGGAGAGATGTGGTCGCCCAGGACGGAGCCGGCGAGCACAGCGCCCAGCGCGGGGATCAGGTACTCGTCGGCGTTCAGGGACAGCATGATCTCGCCGGCGAGCGGGATCAACAGGCCGAAGGATCCCCAGGAGGTCCCCGTGGAGAACGCCATGAAGCCGGCCATGAGGAACATCAACGGGATCAGCCAGGCGCTGGGCAGTTGGGCGCTCTCCACCAGCCCGGCCAGGTAGGTGCCGGTGCCGAGTTCATGGATCAGGTTGCCCAGCATCCAGGCCAGCAGGAGGATCGCGATGGCCGTGGACATCGACTTGAAACCCTCCCAGAAGCCCAGGGCGAGGGTCTTGCCCGAGAACTCGTGGTTGTCCTTGGTGTGGCGCAGGTAGTAGTAGAGCGCCAGACCCAGTCCGATGAAGCCGCCGATCAGCAGGGACTCGGTCAACATGGTGTCGCCGAGCATCTCGACAGCATTCGTGGATCCACCCACCAGGTAGCCCGTGAGGAACATGGAGCCGACGACGCCGATGATCAGGCCGATGAATGGCACCACCAGGGAGCGTTTGCGGCCCGCGTCGTGGATGGGCAGATCCTCGGAAAGCTCGCCGGGGATCTCGGTCCCCTCCTGGTAGGTGCGGGCGTGCTTGATGGCCCGGCGCTCCTCGGTGCGCATCCCGCCGATGTCGAGTTGCAGGATGACGACCACGGCCGTGAGCACCAAAGCCGCCAGAGCGTAGTAGTTGGAGGCGGCGGCACCAAGGAACGCCATGATGTCGCTCGTTCCCAGGGTGGAGGCGGCGATGACGGGGGCCATCAGGCCGATGATTCCGGCGCCCCAGGACGAGAACGGCACCAGCACCGACATGGGGGCCGCCGTGGAGTCGACGATGTAGGCGAGCTTCGCGCGGGAGACGTTGTACTTGTCGGTGACCGGCCGCGTGATCTGGCCCACCGCGAGCGCGCTGAAGTAGTCGTCGATGAACAGTGCGAACGCCAGCCCCAGCCCGAGGCCCTGGGCGCCGCGCCGCGACTTGATCTTTCGCGATGCCCACGACGAGAAGGCCTTGCTCCCGCCCGACATCATCACCAGGGAAGTGATGATGCCCAACTGGACCAGGAAGAGCAGCAAGAACAGGTTGTAGGTGTCGAATCCCTCGTCCCAGAACTGGGTGGCGAACGCCTGCCAAATGGCCGCCAAGGTCTCCAGGGGACGGAACCCCGCCACGAGCAGTGCGGCCGCGACGATGCCGGCGCCCAGGCTGATCTTGACCTTCCGTGTCAGGATGGCCAGCGCGATGGTCAGGATCGGCGGCAGCAGCGTGACCCAAGGGAGGTTCTCGATCATGGCGGCCCTTTCAGGATCAATCCCGAGCAACCCTACACAGGAGGTCGCGGTCGAGGTCGCGATTTGGCCGCTCCGCCGGAAGCCGCTCGGCGGCGGCAAGACTGCGCGTGGTGGGCGTGGCCACTAGGGTGGTGCTGAGAGCGAAGGGAGCATCGGTGAAGGGCATCGTCGTTTTCTCCGGATCAGCCCATCCTGGATTGGCTGACGAGATTTGTGAGCACCTCGGCGTCGAGCGCAGCCCGGTGGAGATCTCCCGCTTCAGCAACGACTGCCTCCAGGCCCGGTTGCTCGCCAACTGTCGCCAACGGGACGTCTACATCGTCCAGCCGCTGGTGCCGCCCACCCAGGAGCACCTCATGGAGTTGCTGCTGATGATCGACGCCGCCCGCGGCGCATCCGCCGGGCAGATCACGGCCGTCATCCCGCACTACGCCTACGCCCGCTCCGACAAGAAGGACGCCTCCCGCATTTCCATCGGCGGACGGCTGGTGGCCGACATGCTGGTGACCGCTGGTGTGGACCGGGTGCTGACCATGGCCCTGCACGCCCCGCAGGTGCACGGCTTCTTCTCCGTGCCGGTGGACCACCTCACGGCGCTCGGCGTGCTGGCCGACCATTATCGTGACAAGCAGCTCGACAACCACGTCGTCGTCTCCCCCGATCTGGGCAACGCCAAGCAGGCCACCCTCCTGGCGCGGCTGCTGAACCTGCCCGTGGCCGCCGGCAACAAGCAGCGACTGAGCGATGATCGCGTCGTGATCGAGAGCATCGTCGGCGACGTGGCCGGCAAGCACGTCATCATCCTCGACGACGAGATCGCCACCGGAGGCTCCATCGTCGAGATGGTCAACAAGACCCGCGAGTTCGGGGCGCTGGACGCGGCGGTGCTGTGCACGCACGGGCTTTTCGCGGGGCCGGCCGTGGAGCGCCTCAGCAACCACACCTCGATCCGCGAGGTGGTCTCCACCAACACCGTGCCGGCGCCGGCCAACTTTCCCGGGCTCCAGGTGATCAGCGTCGCCACCCTGTTTGCAGCCGCGATCGAGCGGATCCACCACGGGCGGTCGGTCTCCAAGCTGTTCAACGACGTCGACCCGACGCTGGCTCCACCACCACCGGTGCTGCCGGGCTTGTTCTGAGCGTCAGCGCCGCCGACGTCGACGCAGGCGTGCCACCAGGTCGCGCCACGAGGACACCGTGACACCGTCAGCCGCCATGTGGCGCGCCAGTTGGCGCCGGGAGAAGTGGATGCCGAGCAGTCCGACGGCGAAGAACGGCAGTTGCGCCGACATGGCCAGGTTCAGCTGTTGCGGGGTGGCCGCCGCGCCGCCCGTCAACAGTTGCAGGACCACTGCGATCACCAACAGGCACAGGGTGGCGCCCAGGAACCCGCCACTGATCACCACGCCGTTGGCCGCTCCCAGGCGGGTGTGCGGGAGGAACGTGCGGGGGTAGTCGAAGCCGATCCCCGTGCCGGGGCCGGCGGCAGAGATCGCCACCATCAACAGGAACAGGAGCCACGTCGGCGAGGCGCCGGGCCATGCCAGCACCACCGTCCACAGGACAAGGTTGATGATGATCACGACCAGGGCAAGGTTGCTGCGGCGCATGGGATAACGGGCAGTCAGGTGCCCGATCACCGGTCCGAAGACGATCCCCCCCACCACCGCGACGGAGAAGAGCGCACCTGCCTGGGTGGCGTCCCTGCCCTGCGCGATGGTCAGGTACGGCATGCCCCACATCACCAGGAACAGGTTGAGGAAGAATCCGGAGGTGAAGTGCACCCAGAACCCGAGCCGCGTCCCTGGATGCTGCAGGACCTGGCCGACGGCGTGGTGCAGTTGGGTGATGCCGGGTGCGTCCTTGGGGCGCACCTGCGGCTTGGGGCTGTTGCGGATGACAACCGCCGAGATGACCGCGAACACGAACGAGACGGAAGCGGAGACCATGATGCCGGTGCTCCAACCCCACGTCCTGACCATGGGCAGGACGGCGACCACTGCCGCCAACTGGCCCACCTGGCCGAGCATCCCGGTGAGCTGACTCAGGATGGGGACCCGTTTGGGTGCGAACCACGCAGGCACCAGGCGCAGCGCGGATCCGAAGAGGAACGCGTCGCCCGCGCCGACGAGGAATCGCGCCACGAACGCCACCGCCAACACGTCCGTGGCGGCGAGCATCAGCTGCCCGGATCCCATGACGGCCGACCCGACGGCGATCATGGTGCGCGCCCCGAACCGGTCGAGCAGGACGCCTGCCGGGATCTGCAACGCGGCGTAGGCGGCCAACTGGATCATGGCAAAGGTGGAGACGATGGCGACGGTGGTGCCGAAGTGCGCCGCCGCCTGCTCGCCCGCAACACCGAGGGAGGAGCGCTGCATGACCGCTGCTCCGTAGGCGGCGACCGCGAGGCCCCACACGAGCCATGCTTTCCTGCCACCCATCCGGTCACCTCCGTCCGCGTGCGCCGGGACAAGGATAGTCCGGTGTCGGGCTGGTGCCGCCTCTCAAGACCGGAGACGGGCCCCAACCTTCCGAGATTACAGCACGTGGTTTCATCCGGAGATGGCACCCACCGGGAAGTGGCGGGGGCCATGCTGCGAGGATCCAGTTGGCAGGGTCAGCGTCCACTCGTCCCTGTGGCCCGATGGGCCGGCTGGCCGAGCTCTATTCGGGATGTGGCTCGGCCGGCCCCGGACAATCTCAGAGCTGCCCCTCCCGCCTAGATCGCTAGGGAGCTATTCCTCGCTGACGGCCACGATCCACGACGGAGTGCCCGTCTCGCCGGGCAGTGGCTCGGTGGCCCCCGCGTCAGGGAGGGTGCAATCGGGCTGTTCTCCCGGTGCCGGGCCGAACTCCTTGCCCTCGAACACCACGTCCTTCGCGAACGCGTAGTAGGCGGCGTGCTCGCCCGAGTCGTAGGGATTGTCCAGGGCGCAGCGGCCCACGTAATAGCCGAGGACGTCAGCGAAGATCTCGCTGTCCTTGCGGCCGGCGTACTCGCTGAATCGGCCCTCGCGCGCGGACAGCGCGCGGAAGTCGGTCCAGTAGGAGGGACGGCTGTGGCGGTCCGCGCTCCAGGCATGGCCGAGTTCATGGATCACGAGACGCACCAGACGGCCCTCGTCACCCGCCTCCAGGGCGCCCTTGAACTTGGCGAAGTCGAAGGTGATGTGGTTGCTGCGGGTCAGGCTCCAGTCTCCCCACGCCCAGCCGCGGGTATTGCTGGCATTGATGCCGATACCGGGCGCCTTGGCCTTGACCGTGGCCAGATATGGGGTGCAACCGACGGCGTCGAGGGTCTCCCACAGGATCTTGATGGACGGGCGGTACTCCTCGGTCCAGAACTTGCCCGTCAGTTCGAAGCCGAACACTTCGCCGAAGCGGCTGCGGACCTCTTCGATGGGGACGTCCTGACCGGGCCATGGGGTCAGGGAGGGACAGGGATCCGGGATGCCGGTCACCGGTGGCGGGGCTTCGGGTGCGAGTGGGAGGGCGTCCGCGCGGACGCCGAGGACGGCCAATGCCAGCATCACAAGGGCGGCAAGGCCGCCGAAGACTCGTCGCATCGTCCTCCTCCCGGTTAAGAATCTCTCAGAAAACCCCGTAAATCAAACGGTGGGAGCCTGCACAACGGACTGGAGCCGGCCCGCGGGCCGTGGCGCACTATCCTGATCCGCATGGCCCAGTTCGCAGTGCACCGCACCGAAAACCCCACGCCCGATGACCAGCGCAACGCGGCGCTGCACAATCCGGTGTTCGGGAAGTTCTACACCGACCACATGGCGCTCATGGATTTCGTGGAGGGCGCCGGCTGGCACGAGCCCAGGATCGTGGAGAGTGCGGCATTCGCCATGCACCCGGCTGCTGCCGTCCTGCATTACGGCCAGGAGATCTTCGAGGGGCTCAAGGCGTATCGGCACGACGACGACTCCGTTTGGCTGTTTCGGCCCGACCGCAATGCCGCCCGCTTCGCCAGTTCGGCCCGCCGGCTCCTGATGGCGCCGCTGCCGGAGGAGGCGTTCCTGGCGTCGGTGCGCGAGCTGGTGGCCCTGGATCACCAGTGGGTTCCCGCCCCCGATGGGGAGCAAAGCCTCTACATCCGACCGTTCATGTTCGCTTCCGAGGCCTATCTCGGCGTCCGGGAGGCGCACGCCTACACCTATGCGGTAATCACCTCCCCCGTGGGCGCCTACTATCCGGCTCCGGTCAGGCTGTGGGTCACGTCGAAGTACAAGCGCGCCGCCGGAACAGGCCAGGCCAAGTGCGGGGGGAACTACGCCGCCAGCCTGCTGGCCGCCAAGGAGGCCGAGGCCCTGGGCTGCGGCCAGGTGCTCTACACCGATGCTGCGGAGAACAGGTGGATCGAGGAGTGCGGCACCATGAACTTCATGATGGTGACCACCGACGGTGAGCTGGTCACCCCGTCGCTGGGCAACAACGTCCTCCCCGGGGTCACGCGCGAATCCCTCCTGGCGATCGCGCCCGAGCACGGCTTGACCCCCGTCGAGCGGCAGGTCTCGGTGGACGAACTGTTCGAGGGCTTGGACTCCGGGCACGTCACGGAGGTGTTCGCCTGCGGAACCGCTGCCGTGATCACGCCGATCGTGGGATTCACGTCGGAAGCCCGCGGCGACGAGACCATCGGCGACGGCAACCCCGGTCCGAAGACCATGGAACTGCGTCAGCACCTGCTGGGCATCCAGTACGGGCACGAGGAGGACAAGTACGGCTGGATGGAGCGCGTGGTCTGATCCTCCTGCGGATGGACGGGTCTATCCGGTGCCGGGTGCTTTCGGCCAACTCACTTCTCGCTGGCCAACCCAGTCGGGACAGCTCAGTTGGCCAGGACGTCCTTCATGGCCTCGGGGCCCCACGTCAGCAGCTGCATGTTGGGACCGGCCGAGAGCAGCACCGCATTGCCGTGGCCCACGAACACAGTGCCGTGCTGGCCTTCCGCGTATACGTCGTAGCCGGCGTCGTCGGCGCTCTGCTTCACCATGCTCACCACCGGGCCCTCGTCCGAGTCGGCGATCATGATGGAGGTCTGGTCGGCCTGGGTGACCAGGGAGTCTTCCGGAATCCGCAGCCCGGTGGGGATCTCGATCTGCATGTTGTTGGCCGTGATGGTCTCCACGGAGATGTCGCCGGTGAAACCCTCGTCCTCGCTGCCTTCGACGGGCGGGGCCTCAGCCGGGTTGGTCATGTTCTCCGTCGGCTGGACCGGCTCTGGCGCGTCCCCTGAGCAGCCAACCAGCGCCACCGGGGCAACCATGGCCGCCAGGGCCGCGGCCATAGACTTCCTGAGGTTCAACATGACCTCCATCGTAGTGGGAGGGTAGAAAGGTGATGCGAGCGATCATTGGAACCCTGGGTTATGTGGTGCGCGACGGCCGGGTGCTGCTGGTGCACCGCCAACGTGATGGCGACGACCACCGCGGCAAGTACAACGGGCTCGGCGGGAAGCTGGAGCCGGGCGAAGATGTCGTCGCATGTCTGAGGCGGGAGTTGTTGGAGGAGGCCGGCATCGAGGCCACGTCGCTGAGGCTCCGCGGCACCATCGCCTGGCCCGGCTTCGGCTCCGACGGCAGCGACTGGTTCGGGCTGGTGTTCATCGTCGACAGATTCGACGGCGAACCTCCCACACGCAACGACGACGGCCCCCTCGCGTGGGTCCCGATCGATGAACTGGGGAACCTGCCGATGTGGGAAGGCGACCGGCACTTCCTACCGTTGGTCTTCGACGACGACCTGCGCCAGTTCCATGCCGTCCTGCCCTATCGCGACGGCGTCCTGCTCGCAGACCGGATCGCCGTCAGCCG
>CAZPSO010000064.1:0-2518 GCA_964588895.1 uncultured Tessaracoccus sp. | reverse complement strand
GAACCGCGCGTTGGCCAGCACCGGGACCTGCCGACGGGCCTCGGCCACCATCTCTGGGTCCAGGTCCACCACCAGCAGTTCTGGTGCGGCGCCCGCCTCGGCCAAGGTCTTGCCATAGGGGTCCACCACCACGCTGTGCCCCACACCCGTGGGGGAGCCGGGCTTGACCTTGATGCCGACGGTGTCGGGATCGGCCTGTGCCGCCGCCACCACGAAGCAGGTGGAGTCCATGGCACGCGCCCGGCACAGGGTGACGAACTGGTCCGCCTTGCCCGGGCCGCCTGCCCAGGAGGCAGGAAGGACCACGACGTGCGCCCCGGCATGGCCATAGTGCTGGAACAGCGCGGGGAAGCGCACGTCGTAGCAGGTGGCCAGACCCAGCCGGACGTCGTCGAGATCGATGGTGGCCGTGGATTGACCGGGAAGGATGTAGTCGGATTCGGTGAAGCCCCACGCGTCGTACATGTGGAGCTTGCGGTACACCGTCTCCGCCAGGCGGGGTCCGGTGGCGAGCACCGTGTTGTACGGCTGCTTCGCCCCTGACGCCTCGAACATCCCGACGATGATGTTGATCCCCGCGCTGCGGGCGACGGCGCGAACCCGCGCGGCCCAGGGGCCCTCGAGCGGTTCAGCCACTTGGCGTGAGGACGTGGCGAACGAGGCCATCGTGGCTTCGGGGAACACCACCAGGGACGCGCCGGCCTCCGCGGCCTCCAGCGCGTGGCGCTCGAGAAGTGCCAGATTGGCATCTGGCTGGGTGGAACTGACGATCTGGGCGACGGCGACTCTCATGCCACCCACCCAACCGCGCCGGGGCTCAGTCGTCCAGACCCTGGAACAGGTCCGTGGCAACCACGCCCGTCGGGAACGGCATGCCGGCGGCCAACTGGAAGGCCTCGCCGCCGCCCTCCTGTTCGCGCATGATCTGGAAGAAGCGCCAGAAGTCGTCATCCAGCCGCACCTGGCTGCGGTGGGCGCTGAGCGCCATGGTGCACTGCTCCAGCCACCCCTCGTAGCCGATGATGACGTCGATGACCGCGCTGGAGGACGGGTGGTTGCGCATCTGCTCCTCGTCCCAGTCCTGGAACCGCTCCAGCCCCATCTCGCGCGCCACCTGGGCGGCCTTGATCCAGTTGTCGGTGTTGTTCGTGCTCCACAGCAGGCGCTGGACGGCCCACGGCTGGCCCAGGTCCAGTCGATAGTTCGCCGCCGCCAGGTGGGCGGCATACATGGTGACGCGGTGCGCCTGGACGTGGTCGGGGTGCCCGTACCCGCCGAAGGGGTCATAGGACGTCAGCACCTGCGGGCGGCGGGCACGTATCAGTTCCACCAGGTGGAGACTGGCCTCCAGCACGTCGGCCTTCCAGAACGCATTGTCCGGCATGTCGTCGGGAGCGATGACGCGACCCTGGTCGTCGGTGGCCATACCGGTGTCGTGGTAGGTGCCTTTGCCACCGAGCCACACGTGGTCGGTCACCCCCAGGCAGGACAGGGCGTCCGCGATCTCGCCGGCGCGGTGTTCGCCAAGTTCGGCGGGGGAGAAGTGCTCCCACTCGGGGACCAGGATCTCCCCGCGCTCGCCAAGGGTGCAGGTCACCAACGTCACCTGGGCCTCGTCGGCGGCGTAGCGGGCCATGGTGGCGGAGTTCTGGCTCGACTCGTCATCGGGATGGGCATGCACAAGCATCAGGCGGCGATCAGTCACGTCTCCATAGTCTAGTGGAGTCAATACTTCGCCCGTCTGGACAGCGGATGCTGTCACTTCCGCCCGCGGGAGCGATTCAAGGCATGGCGACCTTTCGTGAGAGCATTCGCTTTATGCATCTCCTTTCTCTTGATGAGTCGGGCTGGGCCGAGGCTTCGTGGAGCCTCGGAGCCGTCCCCCACGCCGACGGCGTCGAGTTCGCTGTGCACGCACCTGTAGCTACCCGCGTCCAGCTCGAATTGTTCGGCGAAGCCACTGGCCAGCAGGCCTTCGCCACGTTCCTCCCCGCCAAGGGGCCGGACGGCGTGTGGCGGGCCAAGCTCCAAGGCCTCCAGCTCGGAACCCTCTACGGCTACCGCGTCTGGGGCCCCAACTGGGAATTTGACGAGGAGTGGGAACCCGGATCCGAGGCTGGTTTCGTCTCGGACTTCGACGAGGACGGCAACCGGTTCAACCCCAACAAAGTGCTCTTCGACCCGTACGCGCAGGAGCTCACCCACAACCTTTACAGCGACCTCATCAAGGACCTCGGTGTCGATGACGGGGTCTTCGGCACCGGTGATGACGACTACGAGGGCACCCCGCGCCGGCTGGTTGACACCGCCCCGTACGTGCCCAAGGGCGTGATCGTGGCCGAGGCGCCCGCCTTCCAACGCAAGCCCCGCATCCCGGGTGAGCGCGCCGCCATCTACGAGGCTTCCGTCTCGCAGCTGTGTGGTCACCCGTCGGTGGTCAACCTGGCGGAACTGGTGGCCGGTGAGCCCGGGTTCGACGCAGTCCAGTCCATTCCGGAGGAGTTCCGCGGCACCTACA
>CAZPSO010000063.1:0-11671 GCA_964588895.1 uncultured Tessaracoccus sp. | reverse complement strand
CCGTCGTCGCACCCGCGGTGAGTGAGTGCGTCGCATCACTCTGCCTCCGGTCCAGAAACCTGTGCAGGCGCAGGTTCTAGCGATTGTTGCAACACTCCTAGCAGAGGAGGTTGTGATGAGGAGGTTTAGGCAGATCCCTGGGTTGTCGTGGGAGGTGCATGAGCGGGTCAGGTGTTGTTGACCGGGGATTCGCCGTCGTAGATGGCGGTCTGGACCAGGCCCTTGAAGGTGCGAGTGACCAGCGTGCCGCGGCCGGGCGGCATCGGGGAGCCCTTGACGTCGGAGAAGATGTTGCCTTCGTCGCGGTTGCCGCTCATCACCAGACCGGGGTTGACCGATTCCTTCATCCTGGAGATCAACGGGTCGGAGAACACAGCCCGGCCCGCCCCCCCGAAGCCGCGGGCCAGGATGATGTGCAGGCCGATGTCACTGGCCTGGTTGACCAGGTCCGCGAAGACGGCCATGGGGTTGCCGGACGTGGTGCCCACCAGTTCGTAGTCGTCCACCACCACGAACATCTCCGAGCCCTTCCACCAGGACCGGTCGCGCAGTTGCTGCTGCGTGACGTCCGGCCCCGGGAGGCGGGCGCGGACCGCCTCGGCGGCCTGCTGGAGCATGGGCGTGGCCGCCGATGCCGAAGGGTAATAGCCGATCAGGTGGTCCGACTCGATCTCGCCCAGCAGGGAACGCCGGTAGTCGACGATGATGATCTTGGCTTCCTGGGGCGTGTAGCGCTTGGCGATGCCGTGGACGAGGGTGCGCAGCAGGTTGGACTTGCCACATTCGGGGCCGCCCACGACGACGAAGTGCGGCTCCGCCGTGGGGTCCAGCACGACGGGGGCCAGTTCCATCTCGTCCACGGCGTAGGGGATGGTGCGGTCGCGGCCGTCGTAGCCGATGGCGGGCAGCGATCCGACGAGGCTGAGTTCCTCGGGCAGCAGCCGGACGTCTGCGGCATGCGGGCCCTTCCACGCGTCGTTGACGGCCCCGATGAAATCCCGCTGGCCGACGGATACGTCGTCGGCGTCCTCCACCCCGTCGATTCGTGGCAGGCCCACCAGGGCGTGCAGGCTGCCCGGGACGATGCCACGTCCGGGCCGGCCGGCAGGGATGACGCCCTGGCCCTTGCGATCCACTTCCGAGTCGAAGGGGTCGCCGAGCTTGAGCTCGATACGGCTCTGCAGCATGTCCTTGGTGGTGGCCCGGATCTCGGACCACTTGGCGGCGCTGACCCACACGTGGATGCCGAAACCCAGACCACCGGCCGCCAGCGCCTGGATCTGGGGCTCGAGGCTCTCGAACTCGCTCTTCAGGGTGGCCCAGCCATCCACCACCAGGAAGACGTCGGTGGGAAACCGGTCGGCCGGGATGGACCCATCACGACGGCCACGCCGGTAGGTGCCCATGCCGTCGATGCCGAGTTCGGCGAACTGCGCCTCGCGGTGCGCCCGCAGGGTGGTGATCTCGGCCACGGTCCGACGGACGCGGTCCACGTCGAGGCGCCCGGTCACGGAGCCGACGTGGGCCAGGTCGCGCATGGAGGTCAAGGACCCGCCTCCGAAGTCAAGGCAGTAGAAGCCCACCTCCTGGGAGGTGTGGGTGAGGCACAGGCCCGCGATGGCGGCCCGCAGCGCCATGGACTTGCCGGACTGGGGACCACCGGCCACCCCGAGGTTGCCACCGGATCCGGAGAAGTCGATCCACCACGGATCCCGGCGCTGCTGCCGGGGCCGGTCGATCAGGCCCACGGGCGCTGCCAGCTTCCCGGCGCGGGCGAGGTCCGCCACCTGCAGGCCACGGGCTTCCGAGACGGCCACGGCACCGAGCAGCTGGTCCATGGTGGGCGGATCCTCCAGCGGCGGGAGCCACACCTTGTGGGCGGGCCAGCCCTGTCCCCTGAGCCTGCCCACCGCGATCGACAGGAGAGTCTCCTCCTCCTCGTCGGGGACGTCCTCCTCGTCGGGGGGAATCAACTCGTTGGACGGTGCGGCATGGGTGGGCAGTTCGTCCGGCTCCGGGGCCCGGACGGGGATGACGTAGTCGGCGGTGAACTCCAGCACCGGTGGCGTCCACGACTTGCTGGGCGCCACCATGCCCTCCGGGGGGGCGTCGGAGGCCTCGACGGGGGCCCCTGGCGCGCCGTGCCACGGACCGGAGACATAGGCGGCCTTGAACCTGGTCATGGAGGTGGTGTCGTGCTTCAGGTACCCGTTTCCGGGGGGTGAGGGCAGTTCGTAGGCGTCGGGCACGCCGATCACGGTGCGCGACTCGGCGGCCGAGAAGGTGCGCAGCGCGATTCGGTAGGACAGGAACGTGTCCAGGCCGCGCAGCTTGTTCTCCTCGAGCCGCTGTGAGGCCAGCAGCTGGTGCACTGCGATGGAGCGCCCCACGCGACCGATCTGCACGAACAGGTCGATGAACTCGGGTCGGGCGGTCAGGAGTTCGGAGAACTCGTCCACCACGATGAAAAGGCTGGGCATGGGCGCCAGGTCGGCCCCCGCCTGTCGGGCGCTCTCGTAGTCCTCACGGTTCTTGAAGTTCCCGGCGGCGCGCAGCACCTCCATGCGACGGTCGAGCTCGCCGCCGATGGCATCGGCCATACGGTCCACGAGCGCCAGTTCGCCCTCGAGGTTGGTGATGGTGGCGGACACGTGCGGCAGCTCGTCGAGGCCCAGGAAGGTGGCGCCACCCTTGAAGTCGACCAGGATGAAGTTGAGCTGCTCCGTGGAGTGGGTCATGGCCAGACCAAGTACGAGGGTGCGCAGGAACTCCGACTTGCCGGAGCCGGTGGCGCCGATGCAAATGCCGTGGGGGCCCATGCCTCCCTGTGCCGACTCCTTGATGTCGAGCTCGACGACGCTGCCGTCCTCCGCCGTTCCCACCGGCACCCGCAGGTGCTGACGCAGGGGGCGCGGCCGCCACGCCTGCCGGGGCTCCAGCGTCAGCGGGTCGCCCACACCCAGCATCGTCGGGTAGTCCTTCGGTGGTTCGAAGACCATCTCGCTCACGCCTTCTTCGACGTCTGCGGTTGCCTCGGCCATCCGGTAGGGGGCCATGGCGCGGGCCAGCATCTCCCCGTAGACCGGGGCCACGCCGTCGGGGACACCGAAGGGGGTGATGGCCTGCGGGGCCTTGGAGGTGCGACGGTGGAGCGTGATGGTCTCGCCCTCCACCTTGAAGACCGCCACGCCGGGCTCCAGACGGCGCGGCACGTCGGCCAGGCCGGTGACCTCGATGGTGACGGCGTGGGTGCTGGGGGTGCTGAACTGCGCGGAACTGACGCCATCCACCCCATCGCTGAGGACACACAACAGCGACGGTGCGTGTTCGGCGCTCTGCGCCGAGGCAGCCATCGGTGAGAGATCGTTGGCGCCGGTGGCGAACATCCGGACCGGCCCCACGCCGTCGGTTTCCGTGGGGTGCTGCAGGTGCGGCAGCCACTTGACCCAGTTCCACCGGGCCTGGTGCCCGGGGGCTGCAGCCACCATCAGGCTCACGTCGGTGGGCGCATGCCAGGTCACCAGCTGCGCCACCATGGCGTAGGCCAGTCGCCGGCAGCCCTCCTCGTCACCCACGAGCTTGACGCCCTTGAAGCTGCGCAAGTCGATGGCCAGGGGGACGGACGGGATCACCCGGTGGGTGCGGATGAACCGTCGCAGGGCACCCGTGGTCAAGGGCTCGAGGTCCTCGATGGGCTGGGATTCGGGTGGTGTGATGCGTTTGGCGGACTGTTGGGCCCCGACGGAGACCCGTACCGATCCGAAGTCATCGGAGTCGACGCGCCTCTCCCACATCCGGGTGTTGCCCACCACGGTCCACAGCGTGTCGGGGTCGGGGTGGCGGAACGCGACGCTGGCGCGCTGTTGACCGGCAGTCTTGGCGAAGTTGCGGCGGGTTTGGGCCAGGTAGCGGAAGTAGTCGCGCCGGTTGGCGTCGAGCTGGGCTGCCTGGTCGTCGTTCTGGCGCCCGGTCTGGGAGAGCATCATGCCCACCATGGAGACGCCGTAAAGACCCGCGATCACCCCGCCGATGGGGCCGCGGCCGGCCATGCCGCCGCCCAGGAACATCAAGCCCATGGCCAGACCACCGGCCATCAGGGGCAGCATGCGCAGGATGTTGCCGAACGGCTTGGATGGCGAGGGGGGTGGGATCTCCGGGGGCGCCTCCAGCAACAAATCGCCACGTGGCATCGCTGGCGGGGTCACCCGCTTGGGCCGGTTGAAAGTGGTGACACCCATCGAGCCGTCAGCCCCCTGTCGCGCGTTGAGAAACGTGAGAAGTCCCGACAGCGAGGTTAACCCACCAGAGGTTCCCCGCGGTGCCGTCGCGGACCACGCCCGTGCGAGCGGCCGTGCATGGCGTAGTACAGGCCCACGGACAGCAGCGATGCGACGGCCACCACCCCGTACATCGCGCGGAAGTCCAACGGGCCCAGCAGCAATCCCAGCAGCACGGGCCCCACACCCATGCCGACGTCGGTCAACAGGAAGAACGTGGACACCGTGCGCCCCACCCGGTGGATGGGGACCAGCGAGACCGCGATGGCCTGACTGGCGGAGATGATGGTGCCCCAGCCCGCGCCGAGCAGCGCTGCGGCGATGAGCAGCATCGCGCCGTTCTGCGTCACCGCCAGGGCGCCCAGTCCGGCGGCCATCAGCAGGGTGGCCGGGTACATGACCACGTTGTCGCCCCTGCGGTCCTGCAACCGCCCGGCGAACGGCCGCAGCAGGATCACCATGGCCGCGTAGACCAGGAAGAACACGGCGGCGGCACCGGTGAGGTCGATGGCCTCGGCAAAGGAATTGACGAACGCCACCACCCCGGAGAACGCCACCGCCGCCACCAGGGCAAACATGCCGATGGGCACGGCCGCAGGCTCGAACAGGCCGCGGGGCGCGCGGGGCAGGGCGCCCGTTCCCGTCGCCGGGGCGGCCGACGGGGCGCGCAGCACCAGCCCTGCACCCAGGGCCAGGGCGGTGCCCAGCAACGCGGCCACGAACACCCCCGTGTAGCTGCCGGTCCGGGTCACCATGACGGCGATGAAGGGGCCCAGTGCAGTGGCCAGGGTGACGCTGGCACCCAGGTACCCCGTGCCCTCCCCGCGACGGGAGCCCGGGATGAGCGACTGTGTGATGGCGGCGGCAGCCGTGTGGGCAGCACCGAATCCAAGACCATGGACCAGGCGCACCACCAGCAGGGCCACCAGGGTGTTGGCGGGGAAGTAGGCCAGCGTGGAGACCGCTGCCACCAACAGGGCCACCAGCAGAACCCGTCGCCTGCCCAGCCGGTCCACCAGCACGCCGGCGAAGAGTCTGGCGATGACGGCTCCCATGACGAAGATGGAGGCGGCCAACCCGGAGAGCAGCTCGCCCGCCCCGAACTCACGGGCCGCGTACAGCGCCATGCTGGTCATCAGCATGTAGAAGACCATGGACAGTAAGAAGCTCACCACGAGCGCGAGCCCGTAGTCCTTCGTCCACAGCCTGGCCTTCACGAGGACACACACCTCTCCGGGCGCCGGAGTTCCCGACAGCAATCGCAAGCTAACACGCAGTCGCCCGTGACCTCGTGGACGTCTCAGACCAGGACCTGCGCCGGGTGCCCGAGCCGATCGGCGATGACCGCACGGGAGTCACCGTTGGCCGGAGGACCCGCGCCGCACTACCGTAGGGGCTGTGAGCAGCACCACGGACGAGGACCTGTCTCGGGTCACCATCATCTCCTCTTCGCGCCGCGTCGACGTGGCCCTGCCCGGCTCCATCACGCTGGGCGAGTTGCTGCCCAGCATCCTGCGATTCTCCGGCCAGGAGGCCAACACCCCCGCAGAGGCTGTGCATTCCTGGGTGTTGCAGCGCTTCGGTTCGGACCCATTCGACCTCTACACCCCCGTTCGCAACCTGGGTATCCGGGATGGTGAGACGCTCCACCTGCGCCAACGCGAGAACGCCATCCCCGACGCCGCCTTCGACGACGTGGTCGACGCCGTGGCCGGAGCCACCAACTCCCGTCCCGGGTGGGCTGCGCGCAATAGCCGCGTCATGGGCCTGATCGTGCTGGTGCTGGTCCTGGTCGGTGTGCCGCTGCTGAGCGTGCTCAGCGTCGTGACCAGTGACCTCGCGCGCCTCGAACTCGGCGTCGCGCTCGGGGTCACGGGTCTGCTCGGCTTCGGCGCCTTCGTCGGGTCAGTCTCCCTCTCCCGCGCCGCCGGCGAGAAAGTCACTTCCACGACGCTCGGCTGGTGCAGCGTGGCGCTGGCAGGCATCACGGGCTGGTTCCTGCCCGGCGTCTTCGCCGTCGGGGAGATCCCCACCAGTATCCGCATCGTGGTGGCCAGCGCGCTCGTGCTGGCTGCCTCCGCCGCCGTCGCGCTGGCCTCTCGCGTCCATGCCATGCCCATGCTGGCCATCGCCACCACCTCCGGCATCATGCTGATCGCCGCATCGGTGGCCGCCGTGATGGGTGATCGCGACATCGAGGTGGCGGCCGTGACGATGGCGTTGATGGCCATGTTCACCGCCGGGTTGCCCACGTGGAGCTACCGAATCGCGGGGATCGCCCTGCCGGTGCTGCCCGTGACCACCGAGGCGATGTTGGCCGATGAGACCCCGGTACAGAGCGACATCATTCAGCGCGCCCTCCTGTCGGACCGCCTGCTCGGCGCCTTCCTGACGGCCGCCAGCGCCGTCGCGGTCCTGTGCTCGATCATGGTGCTGCAGCAGGGCACCCTCTGGTCAGCCTTGCTCACCATCTGCATCGGCCTTGCATTCCTGCTGCGGGCCCGGGCGTTCATCGGTCTGTCACAGAGGATCGCGCTCCTGCTCGGCGGGATGATCATCACTGCGCTGGCGATGCTGTCGCTCAGCGCGCCCCTGCTGGGCACCACCACCGGCACCCTGGTACTGGCGGGCGTCGCCCTGGTGCTCGCCTACATCTTCGCCCACTATTCGGCGTCCACGTTCGACAAGATCCTGTCCCCGAGCTGGGGACGTTGGGGCGACATCTTCGAGTGGTTCGCCATCATGGGCATCGTGCCCGCCCTGATCGGCGTGCTCGACCTCTATGTCCGCTTCCGCGCCATGTTCGGCTAACCTGCCCCAGGTTGGGGCGCTGAAGAAACCGGATCAGCGGTGGGCCGCGTTGAACAGCATGCGGTGCTCCGTGGGGCCGGGCAGCATGGACACCTTCACGATCCGCCGCAGGCCGGCCAGCACGACGTCACCCTCCTCCCGGGTGGCCGCAGAGTTCACTTGGTTGGGTGTCAGGGCATAGGCGCGCCGGAGGTTTTCACCGGTCTTGCCCTCCAGCGGGGCGATGACTGACACGTCGCTGTTGCGCATGTCGCTGACGGACTGGCCGGACTCGGTGTCCACCACGGCAACCAGTGCTTGCCAGGGGCCGAGCCGACGCTGGGGGGTCACCTTGCCGGCGTCGTCGATGACCAGGCTGGGGCGGTAAGGGCGTCCGGAGTCGGGGATGTTCTCCGCCTCGGCGAGGAGTTCGATGGTGCCCCCACACGTGCGCACTGCGTCCACGAGCGTGAGCCAGCGTCGCTGGTCGGAGGTGATGATCGTGAGGTGGGCGCCAAGACACATGGAGCGGAATGCCACCAGCCACTGCACGTATTCGGGCGCTGCGAGGAAGACCCGGGTGGGCTCGGACCGAAACAGCCTGAGAGTGACCGGCCCGGCACCACCCTGGCCGACGACCAACCCTGAAGGCCCGGTGCTCATCATGTTGATGCGGCTTGGCATCAGCCCACCCGTCTTCCCAGTGGGATGGTGGCCAACAGGCCTGGGATCTGGACCCCACCGAGCGGACCGAACGAGACGATGTCACCGGCTTCGCCGATGAGTTCCTCGTCGGCAGCGTCGGCGAGTTCCTGGGTGGGCATGATCTGGCGCACGGCGCCCCGAGGCGGTTCGCCCGGGGAAACGGTGAAGGAGGTCAACACCATCATTGACGGAGCCTGGGAGAGTGAATCGAGGAGTTTCTGGTAGTTCTGCCCCGGTTCCTTTCCGAAGGACCGGATCCCGCGGGTTTCGTGGACGAGCGAGCCGCTGCGCCACTGTTCCCAGGATTCACTCGACACCTCGTCATCCTGACCCGTCCACGCGCTCGTGGTCAGCGCCAGCACATCGGCGACCCCTGCCGCATCCAGCGGGTGGGCCGCCACCCCCTGTCGCTTGAGTTGCGCCTGCGCCCTGTGCAACCCGAAACGCAGGGTTGCCATGACACCGGCCTGGCCGCTGCCGCGGCGGTCCACCGCCTCCATGCAGAGCCGGGGGTCGAGTCTCAGAGCGAGCCAGGTCCGGCGCACCGCCGGGGGGGTGGGCTCCTCGGCGCCGGTGAGCTCGAGGTAGGAGCCGGTGGCGAGCGACCCGGGAGCGAGCATGGCTTCCGTGGGCCCGGGAACAGTCATGGTGAGTACCTGGATGGCCGCGAAGACGACGTCGTCCTGCCTGGTCAGTTCACCGAGCGTGGAGAGGTCGATGCCAGCGCCGCGGTCCACAATCAGGGCGTCGTCGGAGGCTAGGGACAAGATGCCCACCCAGGCGTCGTCATCGGCCACCACGCCGATCTCGCCGCCCCGGACGCTCTTGGTCTGCGTGATCGCCAGCCGCGGGGCCCACTGCGCCAGCGGGAGCAGCGCGTCGATGGTGGCCGGGTCTGCCACGAACTCGCGGCGGCGCCTGTTGAACCGGGACCGGATGGCCAGCGTGCTGAGCAGGGTGCGACCGTTGACCGGCACACTCAGCAGCAGCATCCCCAGCACCACCAGCCCCGCAAGGATGAGGGCCCACACCTGCATCACGGTCACCAGCAGCGCCGCCGCGACAATGGCGACCTGCCAGGCCAGGACGACGGGGAGGTATCGCGTCGACCGGGCACGCACCGGCAAATGGGCGTTGCTCACCGCCATCGACTTTCCTCCTGGAGTGGAAACTTCGACCCCACTCTAGGGCCAATCTGGTTCGCTTCGGGGTGGTGCCCGGCCCGGGCTTCGGCCCGTGAGTAGCTAGCATGGTCGGGCAGCAACAGGGGAGGTGGGGCGATGGCCACGCGCAAGGACCTGCTGAAGGCGGAGGCCTTCACGGCACGACGCATGGTCGCCGCCTTCGTGGACCGTGACCCCGACGATCCCACCCCACCGCTGCGGCGGGTGGTGATGGCCACCTACGTATCCGTGCTGATCGGCGTGATCTTCCTGGCCGGCAGCGCCGTCTTCGGTCTGATCCGCCCAGGCGGCAGCACGGCGTGGGCCGAGGAGGGAGTCATCATCTCGGACACGACGGCTGGCATCCAGTTCGTCTACATGGACCAGACCGGCGAACTGGTCCCCATGGCCAACGTGACCTCGGCCCGGCTGCTCGCGGGCTCCTTCAACAACGATCAGGAACCGCGCATCGTCAACGTGCGCACCGACGCCCTCAAGGGCTCCAGGCAGGTACCGCTGCAGGGGATCCCGGGCGCACCCCGACAACTGCCCGACCCATCCAGCATGGAGGTTTATCCGCTGCAGCTGTGCTCGTCGGCACCCAATTCGGGCGGGGACCGGTTCCTGACCCTCGAGTTCGCTGCCCAGCGCTCCGACGCCGCAAGTCAGTACTCCTTCGTGGCGCAAGCACCCAACGGCGACCAGTACCTGGTCATGAACGGTCGCGCGCATCGGTTGTGGAGGGAGCAGGGCAAGGCATCTCCCCTCGTGGAGGACCTGCCCGTGGTCTCGCCGGGCACCGCTTGGTTGACCGCGATCCCCGTCGGCCCCTCGGTGACTCCTCTGGAAATTCCCAACCTGGGCGCCAGGCCGGCCAACGACGCATTGGGCATGGCCATCGGCCAGTTGGCGGTGGTGGAGGGTTCGCAGGAAGTGGCGAGCCGCTACTACATCCAGCTCGACCAGGGACTCTCCCAGATTTCCTACCTCGACATGCGGCTGCAAATGGCCGCCAACGGCACCAACAGCCCCCGCCTCATCTCCGAGAACGATCTGGCAGCCGGCCGCAGCGAGGAGGTGCCGTCGGTGTCCAACCCGGACATGCAGTTCGAGAAACCCCAGGGCCCGCCCGGTTACGGCAGCCTCGAATCGGTCTCGGTGTGCGCCACCTATGGTGCGGACGATCCCAGCCGGGTAACGGTGAGCGTGGACCGGCCCACCCCCGAGCTCCCGGAGGGGCACCTGAGTCCCCATGGCAACCGTCTTGACATGGTGGCCACAGAGACCTTGAGCGGCGGCCTCTTCCGCAACGCGGCCACGGACGCCACCGACGCCTCCACCTTCCTGGTGACCGACGGCCGGATCTACCCGATCCCCGATACTGCATCGCGCAACGCCCTGGGATACGGGGAAGTGACCCCGGCCCCCATTCCCGGTCAGCTCCTCGCCCTCTTCGAACCCGGCCTCGGGCGTGACGAGAATCTGTCGGTGGAACACATCCGGCCGATGCGTCCGGGGGAACAGTGACTGCGGCAGAACCCGATATCGTGTGATCTGGATCGAAGTTGTTGACCCCGCCCAGGAAAGCCCTTCGTGAGGAGCATCGTGACGTCAGCCCAGCTCTACGCAGCAGCACTGGTCCCCATGCCCGAGGACGGCGGCGACCTCGACCTCGGCCGGGTGAATGCGTACCACCAGTGGCTGGAAGATTCCGGGGTGGATGGCATCTTCGCGGCCGGGACCACCGGGGAGTTCATCGCCCTCGATGATGACGAGCGCACAGCCGTGATCGCCAACGCCGTGGAGGTCTTCGGCACCGAGCGGGTCATCGCGCACACCGGCGCGCCCAGCCTTCGGCAGGCGTCCCGCCTCACAACCGCGGCCCGTGACGCAGGTGCCAGCCGCTTCGCGGCCATGACCCCGTTCTTCGAGGTGGCCCACCCCGCGAGCCTTGAGCATTACTACACCGAACTGGCAGGGATCGCGGGGGGAGCGTTCTACGCCTACCACTTCCCCGTCCGCACCAACGCGTCCTTCGGGCCGTCACAGGTGCGGGGTCTCACCGCCCGGGCGGGCCTCGCCGGCATCAAGGTGAGCGGGGTCTCCGCCCCCGAACTGCTCTCCTACGTTGACCACGCCAACCGTGCCTTCGAGGTCTTCACCGGCAACGACATCACGTTCGCCGAGTGCGTGGCGGGCGGTGCCGCGGGAGCGGTCAGCGGTATCTCGGCTGCCTTCCCCCGCGTCTTCGTGCGCATGCGCGATGCCTTGCGGGCGGGCGATGCCGTAGCGCTCAGGGGTGCGCAGGCAGACATCGAACAAGCCATCGCCGCCGTGCCACGTCTGAACTTCCAGATCCTGAAGAAGGCCCTCGAGCTGCAGGGCGTGCCTGCCGGGACGTGCCGGGTGGCTCTCGATGAACCGAGCCCGGAGGAGCTGGTGGCCCTGGAAGCCACCATGGAGCGGCTGGGCCTGCAGGAGTGAGGTGATCGGGCGCCAGCCGGAAGCGGGGGGCAGCCCAGGCATGTTCGAGAGCAACTAGGTACGCATACTCGAATGGTCAGCGCCCCCCATGGGGTGACCCCCCTCGCGCCTAGTGTGAAACCAGTCAAGAACAGCAGCCCGAGGCAATCGAGGTTGCTGCCACCGACGAGCACAGCTCACCAAACGTTGAAGGGAATGACCATGGGCAACAAGTCCGTAGACCGTGAGGCGATGGCCAAGGCCGCCCAGCAG
>CAZPSO010000062.1:0-11718 GCA_964588895.1 uncultured Tessaracoccus sp. | reverse complement strand
GTCTGCCGCCTGACGCGGCCATACGCATTGGAGTGGGATGATCTTCACCGGCCGCCGACCGATCAAGGGACGCCGGGACGGTCGTCTCATTGCGGATCTCCCCTCCGCGCGGCGAGTGGTCCCCCACCTGATGCCCACGCGGCTGGAGTCGACCGTCTACTATCCCCAGCACCTCGACGTCGAAAATCTGGTGGCATGGCTCGAGGAGGTCAACGCGAACCGTGGGCCAGAGGAGCAGCTCCGGTTCTTCCACGTCTTCCTCGCCGCGTTCGCGCGGCTTTACCGGCGTCGTCCCCAGCTGAACAGGTTCATCTCAGGACGCCGCACCTACGAGCACCGCGACATCTCCTTCGCCTTCACCGTCAAGAAGGAGATGACCGACGAGGCAGCCGAGGTTCAGACGTGGATCACCTTCACCGGCACGGAGACCGCCGACGAGGTGCGGGACAAGGTGGATGAAGCCCTGGTGCGGGCGCGCAACCACACGCGCAACGAGAGCGACAAGCTGGTGGAGAGGCTCGTGCAGCTCCCCGGGCCACTACTGGCAGGTGTGGCCAGTGTCGCCTGGGCCCTGGATTCGGTCAACCTGATGCCACGGTTCCTGCAGGATGCCATCCCCCTCTATGCCAGCGCGTACCTCGTCAACCTGGGCTCGCTGAAGGCAGAGGCCCCGTTCCATCACCTCTACCAACGGGGCACCGCCAGCGTGTTCGTCTCCATCGGAACAATCCGGCCGGAGCCGGTGGTGGACGATTCGGGGGCCATCGTGGCGCGCCGTCGCGTGGATGTCATCTACACGGTCGACGAACGGGTGACCGACGGGTTCTACCTGGTTCGCTCGGCCCACCTCCTCCAGACCATGTTCGACGATCCAGCAGCCCTGTTGCTGCCTCCTGACGAGTGAGGCCGCCCTTCTCCGCCCCCACGGGCTCAGGCGGCTCCTCAGCGAGTTTCGTTGACGTCGTCGCCGCCGGGTCCCTAGGCTCCGAGGATGGAGCCTGTCTCGAACGATCCCCTGGTGGTGGCGGTGGACTCATCCACGACAGCCACCAAAGCCATTGTGGTGGACCCCGCCGGCAACACCCTGGGCGAGGGGCGCGCAACGTACGAGATGATCACACGCACCGGCGGGTTCTACGAGCAGGATGCCCGGGAGTGGGTCAGGGCCATCCACGCTGCCATACGCGACGCGGTGGGCTCGCTCGACGGCGCAGATCGGAAGCGTGTATCCGCGATCTGCATCACGCCGCAGCGGCAGACGTTCGTCCTCTGCGATGACGACGGCACTCCCCGTAGCAACGGGATCCTGTGGCTTGACGGTCGGGCCCGCGACCAGGTGACCCGCCTTGGCAACGAGCGGGTCCACCAACTGTCCGGCATGGTTCCGGACGTCACCCCTTCGATGTACAAACTGGCTTGGCTGGCCGACAACGAACCCGACCTGGTGGCGGGGGCGGACCGCGTGGTGGGAGTGCACGCCTACCTCGTCCATGCCCTGACCGGGGAATGGTTGGACTCCCGGGCCACAGCCGACAGCATGGGCCTGTTCGACATGGCCGGCCTGACCTGGGCCGACGAGCTGCTGGACCTCGTGGGGGTCCGGCGGGAGCAGTTGCCCACCCTCGCAGATCCTGCCAGCGTGCTGGCGCAGACCTTGCCAGAGGTGACCCGCTCCCTGGGGCTGAGCCGCCCGGTGCCCGTGGTGGCCGGTTGCGGTGACGGCCAGGCGGCTGGTCTGGGTGCCGGAGTCACACGTCCCGACGAGGGTTATCTCAATCTGGGGACTGCCGTGGTGGCAGGGGTCCACTCCGAGGCCTACCGATGGGCTCGTTCCTACCGCACGGATGCCGCTGGAATTCCCGGATGGTACGTGCTGGAAGTGGTGCAGAACTCCGGTGCGTATCTGGCGGGCTGGTTCCGAACGGAGCTGGGCGACCCCGCCCTGCGGGGCGCGCCGGATGAGTCCCTCGAAGCATCGGCAGCCCAAGTGCCCGTCGGCAGCGACGGCCTGCTCACGTTGCCGTACTGGAACGCCGTGCAGTCACCGTACTGGGACCCCCACGCGCGGGGAGCCATGTTCGGGTTCATGGGCAGCCACGGCCGTCCCGCCATGTACCGCTCCATCCTGGAGGGAATCTGCCTCGAGGCGGCAAGGAACATCCGCGCCCTGGAGGCAGACACCGGAACGCCGGTTCGTGTGCTGCGGATCATGGGCGGCGGCCAACGCTCCAACCTGTGGCGCACGATCCTCGCAGCATGCGTCGGTGTACCCCTCGAGGTGTGCGCCGGTGAGGAGATATCGGCCCTCGGAGCCGCGGTGATGGCGTTCAGTGCAGTCACGGGCACCGACGTGGCCTCCGTGGCCCGCGCCATGGCACGGACAGCTGGTGTCACGGAACCAGACCCGGACCTGGCCGCCCGCTACCAAGCGGTCGACGAACTCCAGGGTGAACTCTATGACCGTGTCAGCGACCTTTTCCCCCGGCTCCAGGCGTTGTAGCCACCCAGGGTCAGCGTGAGCGCGTGCGCACAGGCGAAAGGAACACATCAGAGATGAAACCCCGTCTCCAGGAGCTTGCGTGGCGCTCCACCCCGCTGGGAGAGCTCACCCTGCGCCGACGCGTGGAGCCCACCCTCGGCATCGACGTCTACGAGGTCAAGTTGGGCGAGGAGTTCCTCATGTCCAGCCTGTTCACTGTGGCCGAGGAAGAGCTCGCCCGGTTGGCCCTGTCCCAGTTGGACGAACCCTCCATCGACGTCGTCGTGGGTGGCCTGGGCCTGGGATTCACTGCGCGCACCGCGCTGGCCGATTCCCGGGTGCGATCCCTGACGGTGGTGGAGTTTCTGGAAGACGTCATCGACTGGCAGCAGCGCGGCCTGCTCCCAGATGCCGCCACCCTGACCGACGATCCGCGCACCAGCCTGGTGGCCGGAGACTTCTTCACGAAATCCGCATCGGCCGCAGGTTTCGATGCGCTGGTCCCCGGGCGCCGGTTCCACGCGATCCTGCTGGACATCGACCACTCCCCGCGCCACGTCCTGAACCCAGCCCATGCCCGCTTCTACACCCAGACGGGTCTGGAGGAGTTGGCACGGCACCTCCTCCCCGGTGGTGTGTTCGCCCTGTGGTCGGACGACCCACCCGATGAGGACTTCTGCGCTGTGGCGCGGAAGGTATTCGCCCAGGTGCGTGCGGAGGAACTCACGTTCCCGAACTTCTATACGGGCGCCCGCTCGGCCAACACGATCTACCTCGCCAGCTGACCCCGGCAGCTGTGCTCAGCAGGGGTTGACGACGGCGGGTCGTCGGGTTGAGGTGCGGGGGAAATGGGACGCCCGCCCGCGTGAGGGCGTGACATGCCAGAATCCGAGCACCTGCTGACCGCACCAAAGGAGCTGCCCCATGTCCGTTCTGGCCCCCGTTTTTGCCGCCCTCGCTGACGGGTCCGTCGAGGTGGTGGACCTCACCACCCCGCTCGGACCAGACACCGTGATCCTGGAACTGCCGGCCCCATTCGCGAACACGCGGGGACTGACGAGCGAGCGCGTGGCCAAGTTCGACGACGCGGGTCCGGTGTGGGCATGGAACAACATCTCCCTGGGCGAGCATGCCGGCACGCACCTGGATGCGCCCACCCACTGGATCACGGGCCGCGACGGCGACTCCGTCGACCGCATCGCCCCAGCCCGGCTGGTGGGCCCCATCGCCATCATCGACAAGACCGCGGAGGTGGCCGCCGATCCGGATTTTGACCTCACCCCGGCCGACTTCGAAGCCTGGGTCGCCGAGCACGGGGACTTCCCCGAGGGGTGTTGGGTGTTGATCCGCACCGGTTGGTCGGTCCATTCCGGGAACAAGGAGAGATTCCTCAACACTGATGAATCCGGCTCCCACACCCCCGGCATCACCGCCCAGGGCGCGAAGTGGCTGGCCGAGCACCCGCGCGTCGTGGGGTACGGCGTCGAAACCGTCGGCATCGATTCGGGCCAGGCGGGCGGCTTCGATCCCCCGTTCCCGGCCCACCACTTCCTGTTGGGCGCAGACACCTACGGGATCACGTCGCTCCGCAATCTGGAGCAGTTGCCCACCACCGGCGCCATCATCGTGGTGGCCCCCCTGCCGATCGTGGACGGCACGGGTTCACCCGCGCGCGTGTTCGCGTTCGTCGAACGGTGAACCTCGCCCGGTCCGTGGCAGCCACCCTGACCCGGCTTGGCGTGGGCCACGTGTTCGGTGTGGTGGGTTCCGGCAACTTCGCCATGGTCCGCGCGCTTCGGGAGCGGGGCGTGCCATACACGGCCGCGCGCCACGAGGCTGGCGCGGCGACGATGGCCGACGCCTACTCACGCACTGCCGGAAAGCTCGCGGTGGCCACCACACACCAGGGCTGCGGATTCTCCAACGCGCTCACGGGCGTGGCCGAGGCGGCGAAGTCGCGCACCCCCCTGATCGTGCTGACGGCAGACGCGCCACCGGCGGCGCGGTTCAACAACTTCCGCATCGACCAGGACGCAGCGGCCCGCGCCATGGGGGCCGTGGCGGAACGCGTCCACTCCGCGGCCACCGCGGCTGTCGACGTCGAGCGTGCCTGGAAGGTGGCGGTGCACGAGCGGCGCACCGTCGTGTTGAGCGTGCCAATCGACCTGCTGACCCAGCCGGCGTCCATCCCACAGGAGGGCGAACCGGGAACTGGGGAGCATCGCGTCGACGTCCGTGCGGCGCGGCCCACGAGGGAAGCGGTGAGAGCGCTCGCCGCTCTCCTCGAAGGCGCCCAACGGCCGGTCTTCATCGCAGGCCGGGGGGCGCGGGAGGCCGGTGCCGAGATTGCCCGACTGGCCGAACACTGTGGCGCGTTGCTGGCCACCAGCGCCGTCGTCAAGGGCCTGTTTCGTGGATCGGCCAACGGTGTGGAGCCGCCACACGGAGGCACAGACCTTGGCATCTCCGGCGGGTTCTCCACCCCCCTGGCCGCCGAACTGATCTCCGGGGCGGACGTCGTGGTCGGTTTTGGCTGTGCGCTCAACGACTGGACCACACGCCACGGCAGGCTGTTGACACCAGGAACCACACTCGCGCAGGTGGATCTCGACCCCCTGGCCATCGGCGCCCATCGCCCGGTGACGCTGCCGGTGGTGGGGGACTGCGCCTTGACGGCGCAGGACGTCGCCTCCCTGCTGCCGCAGCAGCGCACCGGTTACCGCTCGCGTGAGGTCCTGGCCCGGATCGCCGCCGAAGGCCGATGGCGCGACGTCGACTTCGAGCCGCTGTCCGAACCGGGCCGGATCGACCCACGCACGGTGACCATCGCCCTCGATGATGCGCTCCCAGCCGAACGGGTGGCGGCGGTGGACAGCGGCAACTTCATGGGTTATCCCAGCCAGTTCCTCGACGTGCCCGACGTGGCCGGGTTCTGTTTCACCCAGGCGTTCCAGTCCATCGGGCTGGGGCTGGCGACCGCGATCGGCGCGGCCATCGCCCGCCCCGACCGGATCCCGGTGCTGGGGACCGGCGACGGTGGCTTCCACATGGCGCTGGCGGAACTGGAAACCGCGGTGCGCCTGCGGCTCCCGCTGGTCATTCTGGTCTACCACGACGCCAGCTATTCCGCCGAGGTCCACCACTTCGGGGAATCCGACGATTCCGTCGCGTTCCCCGACACGGACCTGGCCGCCGTGGCCCGGGGTTTCGGCGCCGAGGGCATCACCGTCCGTGGACCGGAAGACCTGCCGGCCATGGCCGACGCCGTCCGCACCTGCGCGGAGCGTCCCCGATCCGAGGCCAAGCCCTTGGTGATCGACGCCAAGATCGCCTCCGATGGGGGGAGTTGGTGGCTGGCCGAGGCCTTCCGCTGATCGCGAGTGGTCCCGTTCGCCGCGGTGGCCCCAATCCCCTGACGCGGCGCGGTCGGACGCGTAGCGTGGTGGTGACCACCACACTGAGAGGCCTCGGACATGGCCGTAACCACGCACGAGATCGCGCTCGTCGCGCATGACAACAAGAAGAAGGCGCTGCTGGAGTGGGTGAGGGCTCACCAGGGGGTGCTCAGGGAGCACCATCTCTTCGCCACCGGAACCACCGGCACGATGCTGTCCCGCGAGCTTGACCTCGACGTGACAGCCTTGATGTCCGGACCCGTCGGGGGCGACCAGCAGATTGGCGCGATGATCGCCGAAGGGCGCCTGGATGCACTCGTCTTCTTCTGGGATCCCTTGGCGAACCAGCCGCACGAGCCGGACGTCAGGGCCCTGTTGCGCATCAGCACCGTCTGGAACGTCCCGATGGCCTGCAACCCGGCCACCGCCCACCTGCTCATTACTTCCCCGGAGTTCGCGGAACCGTGGGACAACCGGCCCGCGATGACGTCGCCGTCCTGGGACCCGCTGGCCTGATCACAGGCGCCCTTCGGTGGGAGGAAGCCTCCACGGCGGTGGCTCCATGTGGTGACCCGCAACGGGACCTCCATGGTGGGCAGGCCTGCAGATCGGCGTGACCTGCTGTGCCTCGGGATAACCAAGGCCATGCGCCACTAAAGTCGACTCCAACCGACATCCAGAGGGTGGTCATGGAACTGCTGATCGCACGTAACCCCGAGGACTCCACGCTGCCGTTCATCGTGCTCATTCCCCTCGAGGGCGGGATCGTCCTGCGGACCAAGGACACCTGGCCGCGCACCGCCAAGATCTACTGCCATCGCCACGGCCTGCCGTGGCCCGAGGACCCCGACATCGTGGAACGCATCCCGCTGCGTTCCTGCGTCCGGCGCGGCGCCGCCATCAGTATCGAGGCCGACCGCACCCGCGAATCGCGTTCGCAGTTCGTCATAACCCAGGCGCGGGGACGGGAGATGATCTTTTGGCAGAATGCCCGCACAGCGAAGGCGGCGCGGCCCAACGTCGCCCTGCCGACGGCACGGGCCTCCGGCCTTGACGACCTCGAGATCGTCGTCGATACCCGGGAGAAGTATGCGTGGAAGTTCACCACCCAGCAGGCCTCGACGCGACGCGAGGCGCTGCGGGTGGGTGACTACGGCGTCGTTCACGACGATGAACTGGTGGCCGTTGTCGAGCGCAAGGGGTTGCAGGACCTGGCCGGGTCACTGGCTGGCGGCCGCCTGATCTACCGGCTGGAGGAGTTGGCGACGGTGCCGCGGGCGGCGGTCGTCGTCGAGGAACGCTATTCCGCCATCTTCAAGCTGACGCACGTGAGGCCATCCACGGTTGCGGAAGCGCTGGCGGAATGCCAGGTCCGGGTACCGAATGTGCCCATCATCTTCGCTGAGACGAGGCAACTTGCCCAGGAATGGACCTTCCGGTTCCTCGGCGCAGTGCTCCGGGAGCGACGCGACTCGGAATCGGCGCACTGGTCCTGAGTGAAAAAAGAGGAGCTTGTTGGCGCCCTGGTCGGAAGGAGATTGATGGACCCGAAGGTGAGTATTCCTGGCGGGGTGTCTCTGTTGGGGTGCTTCCACGGCGACGGCCCTGTGTCCTCAGTGGGCGCCGGTTTCCTGGTCTGCGGGTTTGCGGATGAAGAACGCCAGCACCAACGGAATCAGTGAAATGACGGCGGCGATGATGAACGCAGCACGGGCTGCCGGGATGCCAGCGGTGGCCACGTCGAGTCCACTCTGTTCCCCGGCCTGGAGAATGCCGGAGTACGTGGCCAGCAGGATCGCCACCCCCGCAGCGCCACCCACCTGCTGCAGCGTGCTCAACACCGCGGACCCGTGGGAGTACAGCGAGCGATCCAACGAGCCCAACGACGCGGAGAACAGTGGCGTGAAGGACAGGGCCATGCCCACCGACATGATGGTCTGGGCGGTACCCAACAGCAGCACCGGGACCCCGTCGGGCATGATCGAATAGAAGAAGAGCACGGTGGAGACCAGCGCGGAACCGCTCACCAGCAGGACTTGGGGACCAATCGCGTCGTAGAGGCGGCCCACCAGGGGTGCGAGGACACCCATCAGGATGGAGCCAGGCAACAGGAGCAAGCCTGCTTCGAGCGCACTCAGGCCGGTGACGGTCTGCAGGTACAGCGGCAGCAGCGTCAGCGTGCCGAACATGGACAGCGCCACCGCGGTCATGATGACCACGGACAGGCTGAAGTTGGTGGTGAGGAACACTCGCAGGTCCAGCAGCGGTGAACCGTGGCGCAACAGCGCGATCTGTCGCCACACGAACAGGGCCAAGATCACCAGACCCACCGTCAGCATGGTGATGGCGAGGGTGGAAGAGGGGGTGGCGTCGTCGGCTTGTCCGCCGCCGAACTGGCTGAGCGCGAACACCACGTTGCCGAAACCCAGTGCGGAAAGGAGGATCGAGAGGATGTCGATGCGGGCCTTGGTGGTCTCACCCAGGTTGGTCATCCACTTTGCGCCCAGTGCCAGGGAGATGACCGCGATCGGCAGCACGATGCCGAAGATCCAGCGCCAGTTGAGTGAATCGAGGATGGCGCCCGACAGGCTGGGACCGATCGCCGGCGCCAGCGAGATGACCAGGCCGACGCGTCCCATCATCCGCCCTCGGGAACGGGGAGGCACCACGTTCATCATCGTGGTCATCAGCAGCGGCATCATGATGCCCGTGCCCAGCGCCTGGACGATGCGTCCGGCCAGCAGGAATGGGAAGTTGGGTGACACCAGACAGATGAGCGTGCCCAGGGTGAACGCGGACATGGCGAACAGGAACACCTGCCGGGTGGTGAAGCGCTGCAGGAGGAAACCGGTGGTGGGAATCACCACGGCCATCGCCAGCATGAACGCGCTGGTCAACCATTGGCCGATTTCCGGCGGCAGGCCCAGATCCTCGTTCAGGTGGGGGATGGCGATCCCCATGGTGGTCTCGTTGAGGATGGCCACGAAGGCAGCGACGAGCAGCAGCCAGATGACCCGCATCGCCTTCGGGTCGATGGTGTCCGCCTGCGCTGTTTTGGGCCCAGCCGCCTTGCGGTCCAGTGAGGTCATGTGTGTCCCAATCGATGATTGACGCCCCGGGTAGCTCTGCGGAGGAGGTCTCGGCGGCAGCCCATGGACGAACTGAGAGATCCTATCTCGCGCTCACCGGAATCACTAATGACCCAGAATCGCCAATGATGCGGTCAGCCGATCTGAACATGGCCCCCGCCGACCTCTGTCAAAGCGTGAGCGCTGACCTTGCCTCCTCGGTCCTCCACCCGTGGCCCCGGGACGGCTGTGATCGCAGTAGCGTGGTGGGGCATCCTGAAGTCGTCCAAAGATTTGTGTCGTCGTGAAAGGCTTGTACTGTGCAGAACCCGTCTAGCCTCTACCGCATCGAGACCGAAACCGACCGCGACGAGCCTCACTCCGGAATCCTCGTGGTCACACTGGGGACGTTCATCGACGCCGGGCATCTCCAGCGCACACTGAGTGAGCACCTCATCGAGACCGGCGATGCCGAGCTGGTCGCCACCTTCGACGTGGACCAACTCTTCGACTACCGGGGCCGGCGCCCGCCGATGGTCTTCGACAGCAATCGGTGGGCGGAATACGAAGCCCCCTCGATCAACCTGCAGCGATTGATCGATCGCGACGGTGACAGCTACTTCCTCCTCACGGGACCGGAGCCGGACTTCCAGTGGGAACGCGTGGTTGGTGCCATCCGCGAGCTCGTCGTCGCGCTGGGGGTGAAGCTGGTAGTCACCGTGCACGGCGTTCCCATGAGTGTGCCGCACACCCGGCCAGTGGGGATGACCGCGCACGCCACGGATGCCGCCCTCATTCGCGACGCCCAGTCGCCGTTTGGCCGCGTGCAGGTGCCGGGCTCGCTGGGTGCCCTGCTGGAACTGCGCCTCGGAGAGGCGGGACACCCGGCGGCGGGTTTCGCCATCCACGTGCCCCACTACCTCGCGGCGTCGGAGTTCGCCGAGGGCGCACTGGCCGCGCTCAACGCCATCGTTGACCTGACAGGGCTCAGCCTGCCCAACGACGACCTCGTCGCCAAGGCTGACGCCAACCGTCGGGCCATCGACTCGGAAGTGGAAGGCAATGAAGAGGTGGGTGCCGTGGTGGCCGCCCTCGAGCAGCAGTATGACGCCTTCGTCAGGGGGCAGCGGCTCCCGAACCTTTGGGCCGGCGAGAGCTCCCGGATCCCGTCAGCCGACCAACTGGCTGCCGACTTCGAAGACTTCCTCCGGTCGGTCTCCGACGACGACACGGACTAAATGCATCACGACTCCGGCGGCGAGAACCGTGGCCCGCCGGAGTTGAGCTTGGGGCTAAACCACCACCTCGGGCTCCGGAAAGCCGCATCCGACCGCGGTCGATTGTCAGTCTTGCCATGCCGTATCCAGGTCAGGTGCTTTGCTGCGCCAGCCCGATGAACAGTCCCTGGTCAAGATACGGCTATCACCCCCTGTCCCGGGCGGTTTCCACCTGCTACTCTGACGCCCTCAGGGCCCACCGCTGGCGTGCCCGCATCGTGGGAGGTCACCATGAAGAAACTCCTTTCGGCCTTCGCCTTTGCGGCCCTCATCCTCGGCCTGACGCTCACCGCCACACCTGCTGTGGCCGCCAGCCCGCCGTCGTACTCCGTCATGTTGCTGCGGCCCCTGACGGCCGTGGCGGGCGGGGGGTCCCTGGCTCATGGCATCAACAACCGCGGGGACGTCGTGGGCGCCTCCGTCTCCGGCCAATCGGTCCGTGCGGTCCTCTGGAAGGCCCGAAGCGGAATTCCCGCTGAGGTGGTGGGCGGCTCCTTTGTCACCGAGGCTTCCGACATCTCGAGATCTGGTGCCATCGTCGGCCTGAGCACATCGGGTCCGCAGAGCGTGGACGCCTATTGGCGTGACGGCACCGCCACCAGTTGGGTGGACCTCGACGATCTGGAAGTCCGGTTCGAACACATCTCCGACAACGGGGTGGCCACGCTCAATGCCGATGCGGCCTATACCGCCACCGGTGCCGGCACGCTGACGGAGCTGTCCCCGCCGATGGGATGGACCTTCGCCCGGGTGGACGGCATCTCGGACGACGGGCGGCGGGTGGCCGGGCATGCGTTCAACTCGCCCAACCACGGGACGCCGCGACTCCCGGTGGTCTGGAACGACGGCATCGCCCAGCCCCTCGGCATGCCCCCGGCGGCGGTCACCGCCTTCACCCGGGCCGTCAATGACACCGGGACCTCAGTCGGTTGCGCAGACCCGAGCGGATCAACCCCCACTGCGTACCGGTGGTCGGCGGAGGGGCGGGCCTTCCAACTCCCCGGCCGAGACGCCTGTGCCGTGGCCATCAACAACGCCGGCATCATCGCCGGCGAGGTGGGCGACAGGGCAGCCGTCTGGATCGGCGGCGCCCTCCACGACCTGAACACCTTGGTGGCGCAGCGCTCTGGCTACACCCTGGAGGCCGTCGCCGACATCAACGCTTCCGGCCAGATAGTTGGCCGGGCACGGCTGGCCGACGGCACCGCACGTGGCTTCATCGCCACTCCCACCGACGCTGTCAACCTCTACACCACCCCCGGCCGGCACACGCTCAACGGGCGTGAATGGAACACCAACTGTGCTGCGTACTCCCAGACCACGCGATGTACCACCGAGATCTGGGCCACCCAGGTGAAAGTGGTAGAGGGCCGCTATGTCCACGTCACCGGCTGGACCTTCAACAACCTCACCTACGTCGCCAGCCCTCGTTCGCTGTGGGCCGGGAACCCGCTGGCCAGCAAGGGGGAGTGGACCAGCGACGGCCGGCGGTGGATGAC
>CAZPSO010000061.1:0-11734 GCA_964588895.1 uncultured Tessaracoccus sp. | reverse complement strand
GTCTTCCAGGACTTCCGATTGCTGCCGGGCAAGACCGTCAACCAGAACGTCGCCTTCGCGCTGCAGGTGATCGGAAAGCCGACCAGGGAGATCAGGCGCGTCGTGCCCGAGATGATCAACATGGTGGGCCTCGCGGGCAAGGAGTCACGCCTGCAGGAGGAGCTCTCCGGCGGCGAGCAGCAGCGGGTGGCCATCGCACGGGCCTACGTGAACAAACCCCCGATCCTGATCGCCGACGAGCCCACCGGCAACCTGGATCCCGAGACCAGCGTTGGCATCATGAAGCTGCTGGATCGCATCAACCGCACGGGCACGACAGTCATCATGGCCACCCACGACTCTTCCATCGTGGACCAGATGCGCCGGCGCGTGATGGAGCTGCGCGACGGTGAACTGGTCCGCGACCAGGTCAAGGGCGTCTACGGGTCGGGCTAGGAGTTATTGACCAATGAGGCATTCAATCCGCGAGACCTGGTCCGGTCTGAGGCGCAACCTGGGGATGACGATCGCGGTGGTCGTCACGATGGCCGTATCCCTGTCGCTGTTCGGCGCCGGCCTGCTGACATCCATGCAGGTGGACCTGGTGAAGGGCCGCTGGTATGACAGGATCGAGATCTCGGTCTTCTTGTGCACCGAGTACACCTCCGGCGGGAACTGTCGCGAGGGACAGGAAGCCACCGACGGTCAGCGTCAGGCGATCAAAGATGCGCTCAGGTCCAACCCCGAGGTGGGGGAACTGCATTACGAATCGAAGGAAGCTGCCTTCGAGGAGTTCCAGCGCGTCTTCCGCGACTCACCCATCCTGGGCTCCCGGACCGTGGAGCACATGCAGGACTCGTACCGCATCAAGCTGGTGGACCCCGAGAACTACCAGGGGGTGGTGGCGCAGGCCAGCACCCTCGACGGGGTCCAGAACGTTCAGGACCTGCGAGCTGTGCTCGACCCGATGTTCCGCTGGCTGAACGCCCTCCAGTGGGCCACCATCGGCATGAGCGTCCTGCTGTTGGTGGCAGCGGCCCTGCAGATCGCCACCACCATCCGGATGGCGGCGTTCACCAGGCGGCGGGAGCTCGGGATCATGCGTCTGGTCGGGGCGTCGAACTTCTACATCATGTTGCCCTTCCTCCTAGAAGCGCTGATAGCGGGCATCCTGGGTGTGCTCCTCTCGGCCGGCACCCTTGCCGCCGGTTACTTTTTCGTCATCGAACGAAATGCCCGAACCTCAATCCAAGCTTTACCGTGGATTGACTGGGGCCATGTGGGAAGTGCCATATTGGTCATGGCCATCGTTGGAATTGCTTTGTCAGTGGTCCCCACACTGGTGGCAACACGTAAGTACCTCAACGTCTAGAGATACCTAGGAGTTTCACAGTGCACCGGAATCTTCCCCATTCTCCGGTCAACGTGCGCGTCAATGCCGTCGCGCGGATTGCTGTCGTATGGATGATCGCATTCGCGCTGGTGATGAGTCTCGGTGTCGGTGGCGCCCAGGCGGATGAGCTCGATGACCGTCGCCAGCAACTGGATCAGGCGCTGACGGACAACCGGGGTCAAATCGAGCACTACTCCCAGGAACTGACGGCGACGCTGCGTGCGCTGGAGGAGGCCGAGGCGGACCTGGCCGCCGCCGAGGCCGAACTCGCCGCCGCGGAGGCTGCCCACCAGCGGGCCGTTGATGCCGCCCTCGCTGCTGAGGCAGCAGCGGAGCAGGCACGCGAACTGGAGCAACAGCGCAAGCAGGAGGAGCACCAGGCCGAGCGCGATCTCAGCCGGGCCGAGGCCCAGGTGGCGGCTGCCCGGGCGGCGTGGGAGTCCACTGACCGCCGCGCCACCGAGGAGATCAACGTCATCACCCAGCAGAGCGGCCCGCTGCTGGACTTGGCCCTGCTGTTCACCGATGTGAACATGGCCAACCTCAACCAGCGCGCCCAGCTGTCCTCCACTCTCTTCGAGTCGACGGCCATGAAGCTGGACGAGATCCAAGAGCGCCGGTTCATCCTCGAGCAAGCCGAACTGGAGGCCGAAGCTGCACGTGCGGCGGCGGAAGCTGCGCGCCAGGCCGCTGAGGAAGCGCGCGCCGCAGCGGAGGCGGCCAGCCAACTGGCCGAGGCTGAGCGGGCTGCTGCCGAAGCCGCCGAGGCCAGCGCCGCCGGCGTTCGCACCTCAATGGCCGACATCGTGGTCTCGGTTGATTCGGCCCGGGCGGCGAACGAGGCCGCGCTCGAGACGGAGCGTCTCAGGCAGACCGAACTGGAGCGGGAATCGGCCGATGTGGATCGCCGTATCCAGGAGCGAATCCGCCAGCAGGAACTGGAGCGTCAACGCCAGGAGGATGAGCGTCGCCGCCTGCAGGCGGAGGCCGACCAGCGGGCCCGTGAGCAGGCTGCCCGTGATCAGGCCGCGCGCGATCAGGCCGCCCGTGAGCAGGCTGCCCGTGAGCAGGCCGCTGCCCGGGCGCCGCGGAGCCAGGCTTCGTCCTCGCCATCGTCCTCGTCTGCTTCCACTGCACCCTCGTCATCGTCCTCCTCCTCGAGCAGCCGTTCGAGCACCAGCCGGTCCGCGAATCGGGCCAGCACGCCGGCCACCACCGGTTCCGGGTTCGTGCGGCCGATCCCCGGGCGCATCACGTCGGCCTACGGGCCTCGTGTGCATCCCATCCTGGGTGTCCGCAAGCTGCACGACGGCACGGACTTCGCCGGTGCCTGTGGCAGCCCGATCAAGGCCGCGGCCGACGGCGTCGTGGCCGAGCGGTACTACCACAACGCTTATGGTTGGCGCCTGATGGTCGACCACGGTCGCGTGGGCGGCACCTATGTCACCACCGGCTACAACCACGCCACGCGGTACGTGGTGAGCCGCGGCCAGCGCGTCACCAAGGGCCAGACCATCGGCTACGTCGGCACCACCGGGTATTCCACCGGTTGCCACCTGCACCTGATGGTGTGGGAGGGTGGCAAGCTGGTCAACCCCATGTCGAAGTGGTTCCGCTGACGCAGCTTCGTGGCAGAATGGAACGATGCCCAAGGACACCGGTCGCAAGCTGATTGCGCAGAACAAGAAGGCCCGTCACGACTACCACATCGGCGACACGTACGAGGCCGGGCTCGTCCTGACCGGAACCGAGGTCAAGACCCTGCGCCTCGGGCGGGCTTCCCTGGCCGAGGCCTACGGCAACATCGACAGCCAGGGCGAGGCGTGGCTGATCAACGCCCACATCCCGGAGTACGAGTTCGGCAATTGGCGCAACCACTCCGCCCGGCGCAGCCGCAAGCTGCTGCTCAACCGCCGCGAGATCTCGAAGCTCGAGAAGGAGCTGGGGGACTCCGGTCGCACCCTGGTCCCCCTGGAGTTGTACTTCCTGGACGGCTACGCCAAGGTCAAGATCGCCGTAGCCACAGGCAAGAGGGACTGGGACAAGCGCCGCACCATCGCGGAACGCGATGCCAACCGAGAGGCGCAGAGAGCGCTGCGGAGCCGCAACCGGTTGGCACGCTGAGACCCCGGTAGGTGACCGTGTGGGGAGCCGTTCAGGGGGTTCCCGGATGGGATGGGGAGCGTCGGGGGAGCACAATGAATACATGAACGCAGACCCCCTCCTGAACCAGCGCGTATCCGACGAACAACGCGATCGGGCAGTCGACTACCTCCAGCAGGCCTACGCTGCCGGCGCCATTGAGCCGGACATGTTCGAGGAACGTCTCGGAGAGGCCCTCAGCGCCAACACCCGCGCCGAACTCAACCGCTCCCTGCGTGAAGTGGCCCGTGTGGCCGCCCCGATGCTGCCCAAGCGCGCACCGATGGCCGCACACCCCGCTGCGGGACGCGCAGAGAACGTGGGTGCCGGGCTGGTGCACCTTTCAGGTCTGCCCACCGTGTTCATCGTTCCCGCCATCGTCAAGGCCGCATCCACACCCGGCTCCCGAATCTGGTGGGAGGCCGGTCGCGCCATGAGCTTCCAGCTGACTTCCATGATCGTCGGCGTGGTCATGATCACCCTCGCGGGCTTCACCGGCATCGGGGGCGGGTTCGTTGCGCTCGCCTACATCTTCTACGTCGTATTGTCCCTGATCTTCTCCGCGCGGGCGTTCAGCGGGGAGGTCAGCACCGGCCCACTGGCCGAGGCGCTCCCGTTCAAGCCGAAGGACCCCCGAACTCGACGCCAGCTGGATCGTTAGGTACACTCGATAGAGCACAACTAAACAGGGGGATGACTGGTTTCGACTTGGAACGGTAGTTCCAGGAGAAGCGGGCCGAGGATCCATGCTCATCTCGTCAAACGCCGCATGGAAACCAATAAGTGCCGAAAACAATCGCACTGACTTCGCTCTCGCTGCCTGATCAGTGACCGAAGGGTCAACCCGGGATCGCCTTCGACCCGGTGCTTGGCCTCATCAAGAAGGCTTTGCTCGGTGGGACTTGTTCCTAGGCCCACCGGGGACTCAATAGGAACTGGGCTTGTCTGCAACATGCCGATCGTGAGTGCAGGAGCCGAGTAGAACGCCTTGACATCGGCTGCGCCCGGAGAAGACCTGGTTCGCCTTTCGAGGACGCGGGTTCAATTCCCGCCATCTCCACAAAGCCCTAGTTGCCACCCGGCGACTAGGGCTTTTCCCTTGTCAGAGCGGGTTTGGCGAAATCCGACTTGGACCTGAGGTGACGGCGGAGGCCAGCGGGTGGGCATCCTTCAGTGTGACCTCGCTGTCATGCTTGATATGCACCGATCACGAGCAGTACGATGTGTACACATCGATACACTTTTGGGAGGTCGTGATGGCGATGTCAGTGGGGATCCGTGAATTTCGCGCGGGTTTGGCCGACTACATCGCTGCGGCAGAGCCGGTGGCGGTGACCCGTCACGGGGTCACGGTGGGTTGGTTCATTCCGACACCGCCGGATCGCGACGTCGAGGTAGCGTCCCTGCGCGCCGCCGTTTCCGCCCTGGACGCTGTACTGGCCGAGCAGAGTGTCGAGGCCGATGAGTTAGAGGCTGAGTTCATGACCGCGCGCCGCACCCAGTGAACTGGAACGTCTCCACGGCCTGATCGAGGGCTTCCACCATCCACGCCCGGGCATTGTTACGGATCGCGGTCACCTGCGTCGAGCCAGTGACGGAATCGGTGAACGACACCGACCGGAGAAAACTCCCCCTTCAACGTCGATCCGACATACATGATGATCGCCGATCACTGTTACGAGCATCAGGATCGGAGTACGCTTGGCCTGCAAGTACAGTGTGCCGGTGAAGACACTTGGCGACCCCATGTTCGCGTGAACCACGAGCAGAGCCGTCGGAGCCACTCTTTCCCCGAATCCCTGCGGTGGGTTGATCCGCGGAGGAACGATCCCAGTGAAGCTGGGCAGCAACTCCCTGCGACCAGGAGAAGGATCATGGGAACCGAAGTCAAGGCTGCCTGGAAGGGCACCTCCACCACCTACAAGCTCGCCGTGGATGGGTGGGTGACCCAGGCGGGCGGACTGGCGGCAGCGGCCGGGGGACTCAAGGGGGCGGCCACGGTGGCGAAGCTCATCCCGTACATCGGCATGGTCTTCGACCTGCTCGACGCGGCTGCATCCGATGAACGAATGCGGCACATCGAGAAACAGATCAAGGAGTTGCGCTTCTACATCAACGACATCTATGACCGTTTGCAGGGCATCCACGTGGAGCTTGCGCTGATCGACAACAACATCAAGAGCCAGCTGCTGGACCAGGCGGCGGAGGACCTCGGCGTCATTGTGAAAAAATCCCGGGAACCCGACGTGACGCCGCGCGACCTGAAGAACCTGTGCATCGAGGTGGCCGCGGTGGCCGATCGCTTCCTCGCGAGTGGGACGTCCGCCCACACGGGTGAGGAACTGCCGTTCATCCTGTGGCACACCTCAGGGTTCTCCACCACCCTGGATGACCCGCCACGTGTCATTCCCGTGCGTGACATGTTCGTGACGTGGCCGGTGCTGGGGCTCTACGCCCTGACGCTCACGACGTGGGTCAAGATCGGCGAACGCGCCCTTCAGGGAGGCGCCGGACTGCCACTGGAGGATGGCCTCGCCCGGGCTCGTCACCGCGCCGCGTTGTCCACCGGCAAGGACTTCAACCGCAACCACAACGTGAAGGGCGAGTCCCCGCACCATTCCCTGCTTGAGTACGCGATGCGCCACGTCACGTACGGTTTCCGCGCCGACGCCCGGGGTTCGCGCTGCGTCCTCACGGCGAGCGTGCACGACACCATGGGCGGGAACGTCTACACGCACGAGCAGGCGGAGTTCACGCAAGACCCCCGGGCCTTCTGCCAGCTGTACGACTTCCACATCGACGCCGACAGCCAACCGGACATGCTGGCCTCGATCGACGAACTCGCCGGCATCGGCATGATGCACCGGCTTCGTCGGCAACTCACGGACACCCCACCCGGCCGGCTCAGGAACTGGCCGAAGGGGATCCTGCTGCACCTGTATGTTGTGGACGCCCAGGACGACCTGCACCTGTACGAGAGCAAGATGACGAGCGATCTCCGGCCTCCGCCGGTTTGGCAACGCGCCCCTCTGCGCGTCGGCAACGGCTGGGGCTCGTTCCGCTCCGTGTTCGGCAGTGGCTGGGACGGGCTCTATGCGGTGCGCCCCGACGATTCGGTTGTGTGGTACCGGCACGTCGGCCAACTCAAACGCATCCGCACGTGGGCGGGGCCCTCGCCGCTCCCGGCGAGGAGCCTGATTGCGGTGGACTGGGTCGAGCACCGGTTTGGGGATGACTACGGGGGGCTTTTCGAGTTCGCACTCACCCCCGGCGATCTCGGCCTGGGCGGGAAGATCAAGGCGCCCGTCAGAACACTGTGGTGGCGCGAGGCGGTGGACCCGACGAAGAACCCGCCCACGCTCGCAGCAGCCGTGCCGCTGACACTCCGCAGGAAGGTGATCGGTCAGTCCAGGACACCGAATTGGAAGGAGTACACCCGGATGTTCGCGGGCGGTGGCGGAACCTTCTACGGGATCGACGCGGGTGGAACGCTGTGGTGGCACCGGCATGTTCCGCGAACACGTTCGGTGACGGGGGCGGTGCCACTGGGGGAGGGGTGGGACGCCTACGCCCACATCTTCGCCGGTCGCGATGGCCTCGTGTTCGGCGTGACCCCGGACGGGGACATGTTCGGACATGCCTTCAGGACGTGGCGGGACGTCGGCGACCTGGTCCGCGAACCCCGGGAGCTGACCGGTCCCGTGCTGGCGGGCATACCGGGCCAGTGGAAGGGCTGCACCCGGTTCATCCCCATGCTCGGTGACCCGGTGATGCCGAACGGCCCCAAGTGACCGACGGGCGGGGGACTGTTCAACCTCAATCCCTGAAATCTGAACTGGCCCGGGAGGGTTGGGTGTGGCTGAGCTGTGATTGCCCTTGAGGTGGCTCCGGTGGAATGGCCGCCCCGCTCCTCCGTGGCGCCTCGACATCTGATTGAGATGCGCGTCTTGGTCGCTGCTTACGGATCGGCCGACGAGCGCACTTCGGGCGCTGATTCCTCAGGCGAGGCCGCGGAAGAGGAAGTCGACGATATCGGGTCTGATGGCGAGAGAGCTGTCGAGGTCTCGTTGCACGGTCGTGATTGCGATGTCGAGGAGGGACTCGACGATGGTGACGGCAGCGGGCAAGGGCATCGACCGGAAGGTGCCTGCAGCCATCCCAGCACTCAGGATGCTGCGCAACAGTGCAGTGTCTTCGTCGGACTGCACGAGGTAGAGGGGAGTGCCGTCGGCGTTCCTGTGTGAAATGACGATCGTCACTCCCGCCGCGACCTCCTCGCGATGAGTGTCGATGTGGGCGAGGTAACTCTCGGCGTAGGCGCGGAGGCGCCGTTCGGGGGTCACCTCAGCCGCGACCGCAGTCTCAACCACGGTGCCAAGTGCGGAGAACACGTGGTCGAGGACCTGCAGCAGCAGGGCGTCCTTTGAGCCGAAATAGTAGACGATCGCGCTCTTGGCCACCTGGGCCCGTTTCGCGATTTCGGCGAGCGATGCCCGGTGGTAGCCGATCTCGTTGACCGTTCCGATTGCGCTCCGGATGATCTGCGCACGGCGCGCAGTTTCGGTGAAGGTCTGTTCAGGCTTCTGCGTCATGCCCTGACCTTAGTTCTCGCCCGATGCTGGTCCCGCATGAGGAACTCGTCGAGGACGCCCGGTGCGGCCAGCTTGGCGAACGACACGGCCTCGCTGGTTGCGACGTCCGGTGCCTCGTACGTGGACCACCCGGCGGCAGTCATCGCTGACACGGTGCTGAGTCCGAGTCTTCTTTGCAGGAGCGACTGCCGTACCGCGATGGTGCTGACGGCGTCGCGGCGCAACGCTGAGGTGGTGCGGCTCAGCAGGCCCGAACGCACGACGAGGTAGTCGCCGAAGATGGCGTGTCCGAGCGCGCGGTAGGCGATGACGGCCGCTCCGAGCGCGAGTGGCCACACTCCGATCGCGGCCCACAGCACCCACGTCGGCACGGTGCCCGTGGCGACAGGAACGGCGACGAAACCGACGATGCCCACGGTGCACAGGGTCGCCCACCAGAGACGACGACGCAGAGCTGCACGCGGGTGACGTGGCAGCGGTGTGTCGAGAGGGCACGGTTCCCCCAACACGCGGGTGGCAACACGCATCGCCACGCGCTTCGGGCCACGCGGGAGGACGGCGGTTGGCTCGGCCATGTCCCACAGCCCCAGACCGGTGGTGATGACATTGGTGTCGGTCATTCCCATCCAGCGCCACAAGAGTGGCTCGCTGATCGACAGCCCGCGCATGCGTGCCTCATCGCGACTGACCTCGCGCGTGCTGAACAGCCCTCGGCGCGTGCGAAGAAAGGTGGTTTCGTCGGAATGCACCCTGGCCAGGGTGAACCCCCAGTTCACCGAGAAAAAGTTCACGCCCATCCCGATCGCACCGAAGAGACCGCCACCGATGAGTGCGATCACTACCGTGCCGAGCCAGCCGGCCGCCTCCCAGTCGATGAACTGGGATGAGAATTCAAAGAGGTTGAGTCCGAACATCGAGGCAAGCCAGAATGCACCCCACAGCAGGCCCGCCGCCGTGAGGTAGGCCCAGATGCTGAACATGTTGTAAACCACCCATCCGGGGCGCAGGACCGCCAACGTCTCGACGTGGTCATGCTGCTCGACCCCGTGCTCGGGCTGTGCCGTGGTGTCCGTCGTGCTGACGGGGAGGGCGGCGAGGTCCTGCTCGCGGATCAGCATGCGGCTGAGCAGTTCGGCATCCTGTCGGGCGAGGGCATCCAGCACGAACGCCGCCTCACCAGTGTTGGTCTGCTGGCCCGCACCGATGGTGACGACGCGCAACCCGGCGATGCGGTGCCGGAACTGTGCGTGGGTGTCAACGCTCCGGATACGGTCACGGCGCACCGACCGATGTCGGCGCACGAGCAACCCGGTGCGGCGTTCGATGTCGGTATCGGTGATGCGGTAGCGCGTGAAGAGCCAGCGGATGATGTCGGCGAGCGCTCCGACGACACCCCATAGGCCGACCACGGCGAACGGCCAGAGCGAGCCGAGTGTCGGGTCGACGCCGAAAGCGTAGATCGCCACAATTCCGGGTGCCAGGGAGAGGGCGCTCCATGCGAGGTCGACCCAGATGACCCGCGCGCTCAGAGCGCGCCATTGGACTTCCTCCGAGGCCGTGCCTGTCATGTGGCATCGCCCTCCGAAAGCTCGGCCACCACAGCCAACCGGGTCGCGGCCCCCGCGGCCACCGCGTGATCGAGCCCGCTGATCTCAATCGCCCCGTACGACGATGCTGTCGTCACCCGCAGTGTCGCCAGACCAAGTAGTTGTTCCAACGGGCCGCGCACCGCGTCGACGGTCTGGATGCGCGAACTCGGCGCAACCCGCCATTCACGCACGAGCCAACCGTTCGACGCGTAAGTGGCGTGCTCAGTGATCTCCCAGCGGTGCACGGCATAACGCCACCACGGCTCAACCAGCAGCTTCGCCAGCACGACGGCACCCACCGCGACGATCGGGGCGATGAGCCAGACGTGCGCCGGTTCCCAGAGCGCGGCAGCGGCGATGAGGACTGCGAGGAGCGCTCCCCATCCGATCAGGGCGCGCAGCATCCACCATGCGATCGCGCGGCGTTGGATGCGTAGGCGAGGCAACCGGACCTGGACGTCGGGTTTCACGGGATGGGTGATGTCTTCGGCGTGATCGGGCATGTGATCCTCCATTCGTCGTTCCGTGATCATCGACGGGTTAGACCGATTGGTCCAAGAATAGACCAATCGGTCTAGATTGAGAAACTCGGGGCCTCGGATCGCCACGGACGGTCGCGTCGTCAACACCCCGGACAGGTGTTTTAGGATTGGTCGTGAGGGGTCGGGGAAGTGGCTTTTCCGAAGTGCTGGTGTGGGGATGTGAGCCGGCCGCGCGCTGTTCGTGACGTCCCCGGTGTCCTCCGCCTGGCAGGAAGCGGTTCGGGGTATCGCTGGCGTGGCTGCCACGAGGAAGGGATACAACGGCATGAAGTGGATGATCTATGGCGCCAACGGGTACTCGGGCGCGCTCATCGCACGAGAGGCGAAGGCGCGCGGCTTGGCGCCGGTGCTCGCGGGACGCAACCCTGACAAGCTGCGACCACTTGCCGATGAGTTGGGCCTTGAGTCGCGCGTCTTTCCGCTGGACCGGCCCGGTGAGCTGGACCGGGGCTTGGAGGGGATCGGTCTGGTGCTGCACTGCGCCGGACCGTTCTCCCGAACCAGTGCCCCCGTGATTGAGGCCTGCCTGCGCAACCGGACCCATTACCTCGACATCACCGGCGAGATCCCCGTCTTTGAACACGCCCATGCCCAGGACGGGCGGGCTCGGCGTGCCGAGGTGGTCCTGTGCCCCGGGGTGGGCTTCGACGTGATCCCGACCGACTGCGTGGCACGCGCCCTCAAGGACGCGCTGCCCGACGCCACCCGCCTGGTGCTCGGTTTCGACGCCGGCCCCGGACTTTCACCCGGCACGGCGAAGACCGCCGCGGAGTCCGTCGGTCACGGAGGCCGAATCCGGCGTGACGGCCGGATGGTCACGGTGCCGCTCGGCCATGCACCTCGCCGCATCGACTTCGGCGACGGGATGAAGTCGGCGATGACGATCCCGTGGGGAGACGTCGCCACCGCCTACTACAGCACGGGCATCCCCAACATCGCCGTCTACGTCCCCGCCCCGGCGCCGGCCATAGCCGTCGCGAAAGCCGCGAACCTGCTGCGCCCGGTGCTGCGGACCAAGCCCGTGCGCAAGGTCCTCGCGGGTCTAGCGGAGAAGCACATCACGGGGCCCGACGCGGCCACTCGCGAGCAGGCAGCCACCTACGTCTGGGGCGAGGTGCACAACGCCCGTGGCGAGGTACGGACTGCGCGGATCAGGACGGCCAACGGCTACTCCGTGACAGTGAGCGGCTCCCTGGCGGTCGTCACACACCTGCTGGGGGCCACCGTGGCAGGCGGGAGCTACACCCCGTCGATGCTGCTGGGCCCCCGTCTCGTGGAAAGCCTTCCCGGCTCCGGCCCCCTCATCATCAGCTGACCAGCGGGATGCGGGGGCGGATCCCGCGGATCGATCGAACGGCCCCCGGATTCAACGACCCGGGCAATATCAGCCAGATGCTCACGCCCCGAACCAAGCGTGGGGCTGATGGTGGGGACTGTTCGCCCGCCGCCCGGCAACCTGTGCCTGCACAGGTTGGCAGGGGAGGCATGGAAGAATGG
>CAZPSO010000060.1:9220-11788 GCA_964588895.1 uncultured Tessaracoccus sp. | reverse complement strand
TGCTCCTGCTGGGCGAACCCAACGTCATCATCCTCGACGAGCCCACCAACGACGTGGACTCCGAGATGCTCACCGCCATGGAGGACCTGCTGGACTCCTGGCCCGGCACCCTGATCGTGGTCAGCCACGACCGCTACCTGCTGGAGCGGGTCACCGACCAGCAGTACGCCATCCTCGACGGCTACCTGCGGCATGTGCCCGGGGGGGTCGACGAGTACCTCAAGCTCCGCCAGCAGCAGCCCTCCGCCGCCGCCAACGACCGCCCGGATCAGGTCGGGGAACCGGTCCGGGAGGAAGCCGGCCTCTCCGGGGCGGAGCGGCGCGCCGTCGCCAAGGAGGTGGCGGCCATCGAGCGCAAGCTGGAACGCAACGAGGCCGAGGTGGCCAAGTTGCACCAGGAGATGACCACCCACGACCAGAGTGACTACACCGGGCTCCAGGCACTCTCCGACCGGCTCCGCGCCGTGGAGGACGAGACCCATGAGCTCGAGGAGCGCTGGCTGGAGCTCTCGGACGTCATCGCCTAGGAGCCTCGAATGCTGAACCGGTTCCGGAACGTGCAGACGGCAGCCTTCCGCCCGGTGGCGCAGCTGTTGCTGCGGCTCGGCATCTCCCCCAACGCCGTGACGTGGACCGGGACGCTGCTGGTCACGGTGGCGGCGCTGGTCTGCTTCCCCAACGGCTGGCTGTGGCAGGGGGCCCTGCTGGTGGCAATACTGGCCAGCAGCGACATTCTCGACGGGCAGATGGCACGGGAGCTGGCCGGACGGGACGAACGCTGGGGCGCGTTCCTGGACTCGTCGCTGGATCGGATCGCCGACGCCGCGGTCATCGGCGGACTAGCGTGGTACTTGGCATACGAGGGGCATCCCGTGTGGGCGGTGCTCGCCGTGGCTGCCCTGGTGCTGGCGCAGCTCACGTCCTACCTGAGGGCGCGGGCGGAAGCGGCCGGGGCGCAGGCCGAGCTTGGCGTGGTGACGCGCGCCGACCGCATCGCGCTGTGCGTCCTCGGCGCACTGCTCGCCGGTCTGGGGGTCCCCGTCGCCCTGGAGGTATCGATGGTGCTCCTGGTGCTGGGTGGTGCCGTCACGGTGGTGCAACGGTTCACCGAGGTGCACCGCCAGATCGGCACCGGCCCCCGCTGATCGGGCCACCGGCCCTGATCGGTTTTGAGGCGCCAACGCCAGGGACCCTTTGAAAGCCACGGCAAAACACGTCAGCGGCCAACATAAGGCAACGCCCCCGGGCCTCGCCACGGACACGAACGCGCTTGTGGCACCGGGCCTGGGCAGGAACAACGTGCCTGGCGACCCTCACCGGACGAGGCATCTGGAACCATCGGGCCTAGACTGATCCTGAGGAACTCTCAGCAGCGACCGCCCCCGGTCGGAACCGAGCACCGAGGAAGGAGTTGTCACCGCATATGGCGCGCCCCCGCATGTACTGGATGGACGCCCTCCGTGGTCTGGCAGTTCTCCTCGTGGTGCTCCAGCACAGCACCAGCTTCCCGAGACAGCGCGGCACGGACCTCGAGTTCTACGTGGTGGACGTCTCCGCCGACGTGCTCTCGCCCTACCGGATGCCGCTCTTGCTGCTGCTCTCGGGCATGCTGCTCGGGCCGTCGGTGCGCAAGTCGCTGACCCGGTACTTCGACGGGAAGATCCGCAAGATCCTGTGGCCACTGGTGGTGTGGGCGCTGATCACCGGCTGGGCGCAGGGCGTGCTGTCCGATGCGGTGAACCTGTCGTTCTGGCTCGCCGGTCCCCTGCACATGTGGTACCTGGGGGTACTGCTCTTCTGTTACGCCGTCGGCCCGGTCACACGGTGGATCTCCCCATGGATCGTCTCGGGCGGATTCCTGGCGTTCCTGTTCATTTTCGACCCCGACGACTTCTTCTGGCGCCGCATCCTGTACTACTCCGTCTTCTTCTTCCTGGGCGCCGCCATCTGGCCCCACATCACCAAGCTGCAGCGGCTGGGATCCTGGTTCCCGATCACCATGGGTATCGTCGGGGTCCTGGTCTCCGTGGGCAGCCTGGCGCGCATCGTCGACGTGCGCCCACAGATGAACCTGATCTGGATCTTCGCCCCGCTGGCGGGCATGGCCGCGATCGTGTGGCTGGGGCCCAAGTTGCCGCGGATGCGGTGGCTGGAATTCGCCGGCCGGCGCTCCATCGTGCTCTACGTGGTGCACTTCCCCATCATGGTGTGGATCACGCTGAACCTGTCGCACCTGGCATCGGTCTCCCCGTGGGTGTTCTACGTGGTCCAGATGGGGTTGGGCTTGGGCATTCCCATCATCCTGGCCTTGAACTACGAGTACGTGAAGCTCCTCTTCGAGTTCCCGAAGATCAGCCTTCCGCGGCGCAAGGGTGACCAACCGTTCAGCCGCCCGGGCGGGGCCCACACGCGAGATCAGCTCACGGGTTCACCGTCGGCCACCGGGTAGAGACTGACATGCGTGGCCTTCACGGCCGCGAACACCCGCTGTCCCACGCGCAGGTTCAGCTCCCGCAGCGACTCCGGCGTGACGTCGGCCGAGAACTGCGCCTCGCCCACCTCCAGCTT
>CAZPSO010000060.1:2770-9120 GCA_964588895.1 uncultured Tessaracoccus sp. | reverse complement strand
GGGCGAGGAACCCGGTGCGGGGCCGGCGGAACACTTCGTCTGCGCGGCCATGGGTGACCACGCGGCCACCGTCCATCTCCACCACGTGCGAGGCCAGCGCCACCACGTCGAGCAGGTCGTGGGTGACCAGCACGGTGGTCACCCCGGCCAGCCGCGGCCGCAGCAGGGCCCGCATTTCGGGAGTGGCGGTGGCGTCCAGTCCTGCAAACGGTTCGTCAAGCAGGACGACGTCGGGCTGGATGGCCAGTGCCCTCGCGATCGCCACCCGCTGGGCCTGACCGCCCGACAGGGTGGAGGGGCGACGCTCCGCGAGGTGCCCGGCACCCACCAGGCCCAGTTCTTCTCGCGCACGCTGCCGGGCGGTCCCGCGGGAGACACCGCGCGAGACCGGGCCGAACGCCACGTTGTCCAGCACGTCCATGTGCGGGAACAGCAACGGTTTCTGCCCCACCAGCGCACAGCGCCGACGGTGCGGGGGCACGTGGCGCTTCGGCGTCGAGCGGACTGAGGTCCCGATCCGCACCACGCCGACATCGGGCCGCACGTCCCCGGAGAGCAGGTGCAGCAGCGTGGATTTACCGGCGCCGTTGGGTCCCACCACGGCCAACACGTCGCCGGGCGCGACGTCGACAGCCACCTCCACGTCGCGCGCCCGTACGGTGGCGGCCAGGCTGACCGGCTCAGGCATCGGTCCTCCACGTGCGGGTCGCCGCCGCCACGCCCACCACGGCGACGGCCACCAGGACCAGGACCAGTGACAGGGCGAGGGCAGAATCGGTGTCGAGCTCACGCACCAGGTAAATCTCCAGCGGCATGGTGCGCGTGACGCCCTGCACGGAACCGGCGAAGGTGAGTGTGGCACCGAACTCCCCCAGCGCCCTACCGAATGCCAGTGCCGCGCTGGAAGCCACTGCGGGGGCTGCCATGGGGAGCGTGATCCGCCACAGCACCCTGGTGGGTGAGGCGCCCAAACCCGCAGCAACCGCCTCGTGCCCCCTGGGGGTGGCCCGCAGCGCCCCCTCCAGCGAGATCACCAGGAAGGGCAGCGACACAAACACCTGTGCCATCATCACCGCCACAGTGGTGAAACCGATCTCGAGACCCAGTACCGCAAGCGGCTGGCCCACCAGCCCGTGACGCCCGAACGTCACCAGCAGCGTCAGGCCCGCCACGACGGGGGGCAGCACCATCGGCAGCGTGAACGCCACCCTGACGACGGGAACCCACCGGCCATGGGAGCGCGCCAGCAGCACAGCCGTCGGCACTCCCACGGCCACCACGACGCCGGTGGAGGCCACGCAGGTGAGCAGGCTCAGGCGCAGCGCATCGAGGGCCGACGGCGTGGCCAGGAGTTCCGGGAGCCGGGTGAGCGGCGCACGGACCAGCAGGCCGACCAGGGGCAGCACCACCATCAGGGTCGCCAGCGTGAAGGGCACCCAGATCCAGCGGGGCAGGTGGGTCACGGGTCTGCTGCGGGCCACCACCCGAGAACTCACGAGGTCTTCTCGACCGTGACGTTGGTTGCCTTGATCACCGCCGTGGCCACGGAGCCCACCTGCAACTGGAGATCCTCCACCGCCTCGGTGGAAATCAGCGAGACGATCCGGTAGGGGCCGCATTGCATTTCCACCTGGCTCATCACCGCGTCGGACTTCACGGCGGTGACCAATCCGGTCAGGTGGTTGCGAGCCGAGCGTCGACGGGTTCCCGCGTCCAGGGAGTCCAGGTCTGACCAGCTCGCCTGTTGCTTGGCAAATGCCGCAAGCTCCGCGCCGCTGACCACCTGTCGGCCGCTGGCGTCCGTGGTGGCGTGCAGCTTGCCCGCGTCGCACCAGCGCCGGACGGTGTCGTCGCTGACTCCCATCAGAGCGGCAGCCTCACTGATCCTCACCTGCGTCATGAATGGATGCTATCAAACGCAGATGCGGTCTTGATAGGATGAATCGTGCCCTATCGAGCGTCCGTGATCACCTGCTCCGACCGCGCCTTCGCCGCCGTCTACGAGGATCGCTCCGGCCCCATCCTGCGCGACGCCCTGGCGGACGCCGGCTTCCAGGTCTCCGATCCCGTCATCGTCCCCGACGACATCAAAGAGATCCGGCGCGCGGTCCGCGACGCCATCGCGGGCGGTGCGCGGGTGGTGGTCACCACGGGTGGCACCGGCGTCGGCCCCCGTGACGTCACCGTGGAGGCCACCGCGGCGCTCGTCGACTACGAGTTGTCCGGTCTGATGGAGGAGGTACGACGCCATGGCGCCACCAAGGAACCCCGCGCCCTGCTCTCGCGGGGAATCGCCGGTGTGGTGATCCCCGACCACGGCCCCCGCGCCTTGTTGGTCAACGCCCCGGGCTCCCGCGGTGGTGCCCGCGACACCATCGCCGTCGTCGGACCCCTCCTCACCCACATCATCGAGCAACTCGACGGCAAGGACCACGACCTCACCTGAGCCACGCCCCCTGCGGGCCGTCGGTTCATCTGGGCCGGGAGGCCCTTGTTCTCTGAAAGGTGTCGCCATCCCCAACCGGTGTGGCGACGCATGCGAAGAACTGGGACCAGCCTCCCGACGGGTCGCCGCCAGCGCTCAGTACCTCAGGGGCGGGTCCAGTCGCCGGAGCGGCCGCCGCTCTTCGCCACCACGCGGGCATGCCGGATCTCGGCCGAGCGGTCCACGCCCTTGACCATGTCCACCACCGCCAGGGCGGCGACGGTGACGGCCGTGATTGCCTCCATCTCGACGCCCGTGCGGTCTGCAGTGCGGACGGTGGCGCTGATCTCCACCCCTGCGTCGACCACTTCCAGGTCCACCACCACGCCGTGGACGCCGATGACGTGGGCCAGGGGCAGCAGGTCGGGCACCTTCTTGGCCGCGGCGATGCCGGCCACGCGGGCGACGGCCAACACGTCACCCTTGGGGACGGTGCCGTCGCGCAGGGCCTGCACCACGTCGGCGGAGCAGGTGACGACAGCCTCAGCCGTGGCGGAGCGAACCGTCGGCTCCTTGGCGGTCACGTCCACCATGCGGGCGTGGCCCGAGCTGTCGAGGTGGGTGAACTTCATGGCTGCTCCTGGGGCTCAGAAAGTGGTGCGGTGGAAGTGGACCTGGTCGCCTGCGCGCACCCGGTCCACCTCGGCGGGCACGACGGCCAGGCCGTCGGCCAGCGCCAGCGTGGCCACCAGGTGGGAACCGGAACCCTGCGCGTGGACTGGCCGGACACCGTCGCCAGTGAACTCGACCGGGATGTACTGGCGTCGGTTGGGTGGGGTTCTCCAGGCCTCGGCGGCGACGGCGTCCGCGCTCGGCCACCCTGTGTCCCAGCCACCCATCTGGGCGATCAGCGGCCGCAGGAAGACCCAGGCGGAGACGAAGGCGCTCACCGGGTTGCCCGGCAGGCCGAGCATGGGAACCGGCCGGCCGTCCGGCGCCTGCAACCGCCCGCTGGCCTGCGGCTTGCCCGGCTGCATGGCCACCTTGGCGAACTCGACGCGGTCCTCGGTCACCTGCCGCACCACCTCGAACGCGCCGACGGAGACGCCGCCGGTGGTCACGATGAGGTCGGCCTCCAGCGCATCGTCCAGGGCCGTGCGGAAGGCGTCGTTGTCGTCAGGGACGCAGCCGGCAGAGTGGAGGTCTGCGCCGAACTGCCGAACCAGACCGGCCAGCAGGATGGAGTTGGAGTCGGGGATCTGCCCGAAGCCCAGTGGTTGGCCCGGCGGAACCAGCTCGGTGCCCGTCGACAACACCGCGACGCGCGGCCGCGGCCACAAGCGCACCTCGCCGTGCCCCAGGGACGCCGCCGCCGACGCGGCCGCCGGGCTCCAGCGCATCCCCGCCGGCAACACCACCTCACCGGTCCGGGTGTTCTCGCCCTGACGGCGCACGTGCTGCCCCGTGGCCACTGGTGTGTTGACGACCACCACCCCGGGCAGGTCCGCCGCCCCCATGGGCTGGTCGGTGTGCTCCACCGGCACCACGCAGTCAGCGCCTTGGGGCATGGGCGCTCCCGTCATGATCCGCGCCGCCTGGCCCGGGCCCACCGGGGGCGCGCTCATGGCTCCCGCCGGAATGTCACCCACCACGTCCAGCCGGCAGCCCGGGGTCAGATCCCGGGAGCGGACCGCGAACCCGTCCATGGCCGAGTTGTCGAACGGCGGCACATGCACACGCGCCTCCACGTCCTGGGCCAGCAGCGCACCGTGGGCGTCGGCATCGTGCTTCGACAAGCGCAGCAACCGTGGGGGGCGCAGCGCTGCCGCCCGGTTCGGATTGCGAGGTGATGCGTCATCCGACAGGCCCGTGACGCGAGGGGACAGGCTCAGCACCCGTGCGAGCTGCTCCTCGACCGTGCGCATACCGGTCAGGGGCATTGCGACCACTCGTGCCCCCCGTCGGCCAGGAACTGCTTCTTCCAGATGGGCAGGGTCTCCTTGAGCCGGTCGACGATGTCGCTGGTGCACGCGAACGCCTGCTTCCGGTGCGACGCGGCCACCGCCACATACAGCGCCACGTCGCCGATGCCCAGGCTGCCGACACGATGCTGCGCGGCGATGGCGTGGATCCCTTCGCGTTCGGTGAACTCCGCCAGCACCCCGGCCATCACGTCGGCGGCCGTCGGGTGCCCGACGTACTCGATGCCCGTGACGCCCTTGCCGTCATCATGGTTGCGCACCACGCCCGCGAACGTGGCCACGGCCCCTGCCCGCTCGTCGAGGACGGTATCGCGCACGGCGTCGCCGTCGATGGTGGAGTCGATGACGCCGGCAATCCGGATCACGGCTGGCATGAGGGGCCCCTTCTTCGCAGAGTGCTGGCTCGGTGACAGTCAGGCTACCGTGGGCCCGGGAGGCCAGCGCTGCCAGCAGGTGGGTGACACAAGTGGTTTCGTGTTCGATGTCGAACCCACACCCACTTCCATCAGTGTCCGGCACGGACACGTCAGCTGGGTTTGGGCGCGCCGGGCCGTGCGTAGCGGACCCAGGTGATCACGATGCACATCACGGCGTAGCCGACCCCGATGTAGTAGAACGTGGTGGGCGACATGATGGTGAGGCCAACGCCGAACAGGAACGGCCCGAAGGCCGCGATGGCAGCGGTCCAGCCGATCACGCCACCGGCCTGGCGCCGGTTGAAAATCATCGGCATCTGTTTGAAGGTGGACGCGTTTCCGATGCCGGTGAACAGGAAGATGGCCAACATCCCCCACAGGAACAGGTTGAAGTCGCTCTGTAGCGCCTCGGCGCTCGACGTGTCGGGGCTCAGCGACGGGATGGTCACCAAAATGGATATGCACAGCCCGATGCCGGAGATGAGGGTCCAGATGGCGCCACCCATCTTGTCGGTCAAAGGCGAGAACACCACGCGCGCCCCGGCCCCCACCAGCGGACCGAGGAACACGTACATGGCCGGGTCGGGCGGGGTGTAACCCTCCACCAGGATCGTCGCCGCGGTCCCGGCACCCGAAACGATGTCGGGGTTGTTGGCGCCGTAGAGGTTCATCATCAGCAAGCCGAATTGCGCCGACAGTCCGGCGAACGTGCCGAAGGTCATGATGTAGAGCAACGTCATCCACCAGGTGTCCGGGTTGCTGAAGATGTCGAACTGTTCTCGGACGGAAGCCTTCACCGGTACCGATTTGAGGAAGATGTAGGCCACGATGGCGACCCCGATGATCAGCGGCAGGTAGACCAGTGCGGAATTCTGGTACCAGACGGTGACGGAGGCCTGGCCGGCCAGTTCCATCTGCTGCGAACCCAGGAAACCGAACATGCCGAAGGTGATCAGCCACGGGGTGGCCAGCTGCACCAGGGAGACCCCGAAATTGCCGATGCCGGCCTGTAGTCCCAGGGCAGTACCGGACATGCGCTTCGGGAAGAAGTAGGAGGTGGACGGCATGAAACCGGAGAACGCGCCACCGCCGATCCCGGACAGGAGCGCCAAGCCCATCAGCCGCCAATAGGGCACCTCCGGATTGGTCACCTCGAAGCCCCAGCCCAACACGGGCAGAATCAGCAGCAGGGTGGTCAGCGTCACCATCTTTCGCGTCCCGATCTTGGGCGGCAGGATCATCCAGAACAGGCGCATGAACCCCGCGGACAGCCCCGGCATGGCCGCCATCCAGTACAGCTGCGACTGTGTGAACGTGAAGCCCAGCGCCGCAAGCTTGGGGATGATGGCGCTGGGCAGGAACCACGCCACGAAGCACATCGTGAGGCTGAAGGTGGTGATCCACAGGGTGGTCCAGGCCAACTTCTTGTTCCACGTGGCTTCATCCTCCGGGTCCCAGGTCACCAACCAGTCGCCCTTGGTCTCCAGCTTGGTCATCGCACTGCCTCCTCGAGTGGCTTGTCAATCT
>CAZPSO010000060.1:0-2670 GCA_964588895.1 uncultured Tessaracoccus sp. | reverse complement strand
TAGGCACCGAAGACGGCCACGTAGTAGAGGCTGAAGCGCCACACCCGCACCTGTTTCAGGGGCTTGAGCATCTCCCGGATCGGCTTGGAGGTGCCGACGGCGCGGTCGGTGCGGGGCACCACCAGCCAGGTCATGATGCCCAGGGCCACCAGCATCACGCCGTAGATCACCGGGATGATGCGCCAGCCGCCCTGGAAGCCCAGGATGAACGTGGTGCCGGCGGTGGCGGCGATCAGCGGAGGGCCGATGAATTTGGTGATTGACGCGCCGACGTTGCCCGCGCCGAAGACGCCCAGCGCGAGACCCTGCCGCTGCTTGGAGTACCAAGCCGCGTTCCATGCCGTGCCCACCGAGAACAGGTTGCCCGCGAAGCCCACCAGGAACGCCAGCACCAGCAGCGATGCGAACGAGTTCACCTGGGAAACCAGGAACGCCGGGATGGCAGTGGCGAACAACAGGAACAGGGTGACGCGACGACCGCCGTAGCGATCAGCCAGAATGCCAGCCGGAACGCGCCACAGGGATCCGTTGAGGACGGCCAGCGCCGAGACCCACGCCAGTTCCGGGTCGCTGAGCCCCAATTCCTGCTGGATCGGGATGCCAATGATCCCGAACATCGTCCACACCGCGAACATCACCGTGAAGGCGATGGTGGACATGGTCACAACCCGACCGGCACCCTCGCCGGTCTCGTGGACGGGCTGGACCTCGATCAGCTTGCCCATCGAGGAGGCCTTTCTGTTCAGCGCCGAGCGGACTTGGGGGGTTTGGTGGCGATCTGGGCCGCGGTGCCCACCGGTTCCCAGCCACGTCCCTTGGTGGTGCGCGACGGGTCCACGCGTCGGCCACCACGCGAGCGGTAGACCACATAGGGGCGGAACAGGTACTGCAGCGGGACGGTGAACGCGTGGACCAGGCGGGTGAACGGCACCATGGCAATCAGCAGCATGCCCACCAGCACGTGTGCCTGAAACTGCCAGGTGGAGGCCGCCATGGCCGTGATGTCGGGCTGGAAGATGAACAGCGAACGGAACCACACCGAAACCGTCTCGCGGTAGTTGTGGTGCTCCCCGGTGGGGGTGGTGTCACCGGTGAAGGTGGCCACCAGGCCGATGACGATGACGATGGCCAGCACCAGGAACATGATCTTGTCGTTCCAGGTGGTGGCGCGGAACACGGCCTTGTTGGAGCGGCGCCGGTAGATCAGGATGGCCAGTCCCACGAACAGGCCCACACCCGAGAGCCCGCCCACCACGTAGGCACCCGTGTGGTACATGCCTTGGGTGATGCCCACCCAGTCGGTGAATGCCTTCGGGACCATCAGACCCACCACGTGGCCGATGAGCACCAAGAGGATGGCGTAGTGGAACAGCGGCGAGCCGATCTTGAGCAGCTTCGACTCGTACATCTGCGACGAGCGCGAGGTCCAGCCGAACTGGTCGAACCGGTACCGCCAGACCATCCCTCCGACGAAGACGATGAACACCAGATAGGGAAGGATGCCCCACAAAACGGCGTCCATGTCAGCTCCTCACAGTGGGATACGGCAGCAGTGTGTTCGAGATGCCGACGGTCTCCGAGGGAGGCCCGTCGAGGAGGCGCTTGACGTCCTCCAGCGTGCCGGGCGACGGCCCGCCCAGCACGTCGCAAATGGCGGTCAGGATCCCCGCATGGGGCAGGGAGTCGCGGATCAGGCCCATGCGCAGCAACTCCAGTGACGCGCGGTACCGGTTGAGGATCCCGAGCCCCAGGCTCCGGTCCCCGGTGGCGGTGAACTCCAGCACCATGGGAAGGTAGTCAGGCAACTCCCCGTTCAGGTCCACCAGCAGCCCGGAGGCCCGGTAGACCTGCTTGATCGCGGCCAGCGCCTCCCCCCGCTGCCGGGTGTCGCCGTTGGTCCAATAGGTCAGGTGCAGGGCATGGCGTCGGGACAGGTCAAACTCCTGCACGTGCCACGACTGCAGCTCCATCACCGGCTTCGATCGCAGGTGCGCCAGCGTTCCAGCGAAGTGCCTGGCCGCGCCAGTGGTGGCCACTGCGGATTCGATCATCCCGAGGCGCCCCAACAGCTCCTCATCGGGGTAGCCAAGCAGCAACCCTGCCGCCTGGAAGACGACGCCTGAGTGCATCATGCCCCCCGTGGGTCGAGCTGCCGGGCCTTCGCCTTCTCGAACGACTCGATGGCCACCGGCACCGGACGGCCCGACGTGGACCCGAATGCGTCATCCGCGGCGAAGCCGGGGCCGTCCTCGAAGTCCAGCGAGCAGCCCATCTCCTCCAGGTCGTGGGCCACCTCACGGTGCGCCTTGGGGATGACATAGCGCTCGTCGTACTTGGCGATGGCCAGCAGCCGGTACATCTGCTCCATGGCCGCCGGCTCCAGGCCGACGGCGGCCGCAAGCTCGGGCTGCCGCTCCCGACCCAGCGTCACGTCGCGCATGTAGGAACGCATGGCCGCCAGCTTCTGCAGCACCAGCCGTACCACCTCCACGTCGCCGGCGGTGAACAGTTCCGCCAGGTATTCCAGGGGAATCCGCAGGGCGTCGATGGCGCCGAACAGGGTGCCCCCGGCCTCCGAGTCGTGGCCCTGGTCCTTGAGCAGGTCCACCACCGGCGACAGCGGCGGCACGTACCAGACCATGGGCATGGTGCGGTACTCGGGGTGCAGCG